>CAUUJL010000011.1:0-41202 GCA_963545375.1 uncultured Oribacterium sp. | reverse complement strand
CGTGAACAAAAGAAAAGAAAAAAGGAAGGCAGAAAGAAAATGCTGCTGGGCATCTTCCTTATGCTCTTCCTTCCTTTAGCTCTATTCTATTTCAAGGGCTCCGGTTTTCTATTCCGTTATCTTCCCTTTGTTATTCTGCTGGAGCTGGCTCTTCTTCTGTATACAGCTCTGGATTATCTAATTCTGCTTCTTTCTTCCCCCGGAAGTGAAGATAAGCAAAAATGCAAAACATCGGGATAATGCAAAGATAAGACATGATATTGATAAATCCGTTGACTAAAGCTGTATCTAAAAACGGAGGCAAGGTTCCGCTTAAATTATTTACGCCATGGGCCAGTACTGTGAAAAACAGAGATCTGCTTTTCTTCATAAAATAACCAAGGGCAATACCGGTCATAGCGGTATACACGGCCTGAATAAAGCTTCCGTGCCATACACCGAACATCACGCCGGAAAGCACAGCAGGGAACCAAAGAATATCCGTTACTTCTTCAAAGCTGCTAAAAATAATGCCGCGGAATAAAATCTCCTCTACCAGCGGTCCCACAACCACGATGGCTAAGAATGTCCAGATAAAGGGGCCCTGATCCAGATCATCGTATAGTGTGGAAAAGGCCTCTGATTCTTTTCCTAAAAAGGAGATATTATTTCCCACAAAATCTGCAAAATTCAACCAGATGGTTGCCAATCCTCCTACACCGAATCCAATGACAATGGCAAAGAGGATATTTTGCCAAAGCGGAAGACTTACTTCTGCCTGCTTTCTCGGAAAGACCTTACGATAAAACAGATAGCATATCACCGACAAAACCACAGCAGTAGTCGCATCGATAAAGCTGGCACTGGTATCGATAAAGGACTCGCTTACGGCAAATACATCAAATGCTTTATGAATAATGAAGATTACAACATCTCCAATGCGGTCATAAACAAATAATACAAGTAACGGCAGGAATAAAAACAGTACTTTCCTTTTGTCCATCAAATTTTCCATGGTTTCTCCTTCTCTACTTTTCCTTTTTACTTTTTGAACAATATTTTTTCGACATTTTTTTCGTAAAGAATAAGTATTTTATTCCAGCACAACCGTTTTTCCGATTTTGACGGTATTTCTCTGTTCCTTTGCCGTGTATAACATTCGGTCTGCTAGTGGCATAAGATTCCGTACGATGGACTGTTCATAATAGCCCCCGATGCTTAAGGTAATATGCAAATCCGGGTATTCTTTGAAGCACAGCTGCTCCATCTTTTTACGGATACGTTGAAGCTTTCTGCGGAAAGCCTCCTCTGTGATTTTGGGAAAGCAAAGAATGAATTCATCTCCCCCATAGCGAATCAGTTGATCCGAGCTTCGAACACAGGATTGAATTAAATCCGCAGAAGTTCTCAAAGCCAAATCTCCCACTGCGTGACCATAGCCGTCATTTATATCTTTAAAATGATCAATATCAATCATGGCCAGGGCTTGATACTGCTTTTCCTGTACCTTTTCATCGTAAAATCTTCTGTTCCAGGCCTTGGTAAGACTGTCGGCATAAATAGCCATATCCAGATGAGCTATCTTTTCAATCACCCCACCGGTTCCGGAAACCCCCATTAAAGCAGATTCTTCCATGGAAGACACCATTTCAATAACATAAGGCACTCCTTCAATTTCCGTATATTGGGCAACCACAAAATAGATATCATCCTCTATGAATTCAAACTTCTCCGCCCTGCCCTTGATAGACATGGCTTTCTTAACTATACAATATCTACAATCTCCTCTTCGATTCCATCGTGCATCACAAACCGAATGTAGTTCCTCTACGCGGTTTGGGTAAAGCTTTACCACCTTTTTGTTCCGCGGGTTAACAATACTGACGGCATGAAATGCGGATGCTAATTCTTCAAGTCGTAACGTAATGGTGTCATAATCCAGATTTAACCATGAATCTGCCCTGTCACTCATTCTTTATCCTTTCTTAAAACTTTCCCCTACTTTGTTCCCCTATATCTAAACTGGTACTACTCCGAACTTAAACATAATACTCTACACTTACACACATCAATACTCTACACCCATACAAAGATTTCTAGCGATCAAAAAAATCCTCTTCTTGAATGATTTGTTGATCTTCTTTATGCATCATAGATACCTTATCCATATTCAAGGTATGAATACCGAAAATCACCCTATCCTGCTTTGAGCGCTCATAAGAACGAATTAAGACGAAACGCTTCCATACATATTCGTTCTTACGATTTTTGCTCCTGAAATAAGCTAAAATAAAATCTTTCTCCGCACTTTCCACTCTTTCCGCCATGGTGTCCGGATTTAAAAACTGCCAGCAGGCTTCCTTGTCCTTCGGATAGACTTTGTTTTCCACAAACTTTTCGATTTCTCCCCGAAGATTGCTGCTCTCATGAACCCCTTCATAGATTTCATTGACATAAACCGGATTTAACAAATTCTCCTTTAAGTCAAAAACAAAAACCATATCATAGACGGTATATAATGGGCTTAATGCCTCCTGAAACTCCTTATTCTTTTGAAATCTTCTGATATTGGACAGAATATCCAAGCGCACCAAGAAGATATTTTTATTTCCTTTGCTGGCTACCAATCTACTCTGAAATTGACAATGCATACCCCCGGACAAAAAATCCATGGCTTCAATTCTTCCGGATTTCCTGGCTAAATCCATAATATCCCGCATTTTATCCGTAAAAAGAATGGACCTGTCATTTAACAAATCCTGAAATTGATGCGTTCCCTCATAGCCCAGCTCCAAAAGATTCTTTCGATATGGCTTGGTAAAATTCAAGTGTTTTAATACCCCATCAATCTCCGACATAACCGCCACCGGCTGACCTGTTTCAAAGCCGTGAATGCTGGGGGAAGAATCGGAACGTTCCAAATCAAAGGGCACGGGACTGATAATATTGACAAAGCCGATTTCATCGTACAGGTAGCAATCTTCTTCCGTCTCCATTTCGCAGCTTTCTTTTGCGGAAGCAAACCACTCCTTCATGGCTTCAGGTCTTGCAAAATAATAGCCCTGCATTCTTTCGCAACCTGCCACCTTCAAAAAACGATATTGCTCTTCCGTTTCCACACCTTCCGCTACCGTATGAATTCCGATTTCTTTCGCCATATACAGAATGGAAGAAATGATAATAAGAGACTTTTTCCCCATATCACTGAGGAAACGCATATCAATCTTGAAGGTATCAAATTCAAACTCTTTTAAGAGATTTAAAGAAGAATATCCTGAGCCGAAATCATCCATCCATACCTTATAGCCCAGATTGTGTAATTCTCTGACGGTATCCTTCATATAGGCTTCATTATCCATTACGGCACTTTCCGTAATTTCAATGTGAACATAATTTCTCGGCAAGGAATTCTTCTCCATGATTTCTTCCATCTCTTGAAGAAGTGTGGGTACATCAAAATCCAAACGGGAAAAGTTCATCGAAATAGGTACGATAAACTGTCCTCGCCTTCTTCTTTCTCCAAGCTCCCGACATATTGTTTCCATTACATATCGGTCCAGCAGATGTATCTTTCTTTTTTTCTCCAGCACGGGAATAAACTCCCCCGGAGAAATCATCCCATATACCGGATCTATCCAACGGGATAGAGCTTCCGCTCCGCAGACACGCTTTGATAATCCTCGAATATTGGTCTGCAAATACACCTGAATCCACTCTTTTTCAATGGCTTCTTCGATATGGCTCTCTATATAGCTTTCCAGTTCCTTATCCTTGGGTTTTCTCAGTGACATCCTTCCACTCCTTTATCCTATCTAAAGATTTTCGTCTTTAAAGGGATAAATCATAAGTCCAAAAGCCATAAGATTTTCCGGTTTCAACTAAAATATAATGCTCTACTTCCCGTCAAATCAGAGAATTACTGTAGTAAATCCTTTATGATTTCTCCTCCCATAATTAAACCGACCACAGGAGGAACAAAGGCAACGGAACCGGGGACAGACCGTTTCCCCTTAGCTTTGGGAAGCTCTTCTTCCGCTTTCTCTATGGGCTTTCTGGGCATTTCTTCGGAATACACCACCTTCAGGCTTTCTATTCCTCTTTTTTTACATTCTCTTCTCATTACCTTGGCCAAAGGACAAATCCTGGTTTCATACAGATCTGCCACCTTAAATCCGGCAGGATTCAACTTATTGCCTGCTCCCATGGCGGAAATAATCGGTACACCGGCTTCCTTGGCCGCTTCAATCAAAGACAGCTTTGCCGCCACCGTATCCACTGCATCCACCACATAGTCATAGGCGGAAAAGTCAAACTGATCTTTGGTTTCCGGCAGATAAAAACAGCGAAAAGCCCGTACTTTACAGTCCGGATTGATGGAATGAATCCTCTCCTCCGCTATCTCCACCTTGGCTCTTCCTACGGTATCCCTTGTGGCAATGATTTGTCTGTTCAAATTGCTTAAGCAAACCACATCATCATCCACCACATCGATTTGACCGACTCCGCTTCTCACAAGAGACTCTACACAATAGCCTCCCACTCCGCCGATACCGAAAACAATTACCTTCGCTTTACTTAGCTTTTCCACTGCCTCAGACCCTAGCAATCGCTCGGTTCTTGAAAATTGACCTTCCATCCTTACTCCCTATACCAAAATTTTATTCTGCCTGCAAAAAGGACAGTCTGCTTCTGATTTTTCTTCCCAAAGCCAGTGCCAAAAAGACCTTAACGGCATCCGGAAGAATAAAGGGAAGCACGCCTACAGATAAGGCCTTTCCAAAATCCATAGACAAAACCTTTCCCAACCATAACGTCCCCAGTAAATAGCAAAGGACAATGCCGAAGGCCAAGCCCAGATACTGTTTGATAAAGCTTTTGGAAAAACGATCCACAGCATAACCGCCAAAAAAGGCAAGGAAAATCATTCCGATTAAATAGCCTCCTGTGGGTCCCAGAAGCTTTTCTACACCGGCACCATAATTCGAGAAAACCGGTAAGCCGATGAAGCCCAGCAAGAGATATAAAAGATAAGAAAGCATTCCCAGATTTCTTCCTAAAATCGTTACCGATAGGCAAACCGCGAAGGTTCCTAAGGAAATCGGTACAGGCCCGATATTAATGGAAATCGGCGATAAAATACAGCTTACCGCTGTCATAATGGCTGCTAAACTCATTTGCTTTACAGAAATTGTTTTCATACTTTTCTTTCCCTTCCCTTGAATATTGCTTTTCCTTAAATACTGCTTTTTCCTTGAATATTGCTTTTTCCTTCAATATTGCTTTTCCTTGAATATTGCTTTTTCCTTCAATGTTACTAAATACTTTAAACTGCTTAATCCTCCCGGACGCATTTCTTTTCGCTAAGAAAAGTCAATAAAAACTTTCCTGTCCCCTTCAACGACCACTGCCCCTCTTCTGCAGGGAGGAAATAGCTTTCTCCCTTTTTCACAAATCGTTGTTCCTTTTTCCCCGCGGAAGAGCATTCTTCCTGTTTATACTCCGTAGAACTTTCCTGATGCATGTCCTCACAGCACTTAGTTTCTTCTGTAAGTACCCCCTCTCCCTCCAAAACCAAGAGGGAAAGGAAACTATCTTTTGTCAGTTTTCCGCTGTAGAAAGCATTGTCCTCTAATAAAAGTCTATCCACTGTAAAATATTCACAGGAACCGATTCGTTCCAGGTAGACGTTTTTTTCTGCCGCCTGTTCTTCTACCGCGCTCTCTCCTGCCGCGTCTTTTCCTTCCGCCTTTGTTCCTTGCTTTTTGAATGCTTCTTGCCTATAAGAGGAAAGCTGTTTTCGGTCCATCACCTCCAAAGCCTTCTCCACATGCAGTTCTCTGGTATTTCCTTGGGCGTCTTTTCTGCCGTAATCGTAAACTCTGTAGGTCAGGTTGGAGTTTTGCTGTACTTCCGCAAGCAGGATACCGGCTCCGATGGCATGCACGGTTCCTGCCGGGATGAAAAATACATCCCCCGGTTCTACCATCACCTTACAAAGAAGAGAAGGAAAGTTTTCCTCCTCTATCGCTCTTCGGATTTCTTCTTCCGTATAGTCTTTTTGAAAGCCGAAATAAAGAAAAGCGCCTTCCTCCCGTTCCAAGACGATCCACATCTCCGTTTTGCCGTATTGCCCTTCCCGGGATAAAGCAAAGCTGTCATCGGGATGCACTTGAATGGACAGGGCTTTCTTCGCATCAATCAGTTTAATCAGCGTTGGGAAAAAAGGAAAGGCTTTACCCAAACTTCCCGCTGCTTCAGGATGGGACTTAAGGTAATCGGCAAAGCTTTCTCCATGGGAACAACTATCTCCTTCAGAAAAAAATCCCCCTTCAGAAGATGTCGCTCCTTCGAAAAAAAATCTCCCTTCTGAAGATTCCGCTCCTTCTGAAGATGCCGCTCCTTCCGAAAAACGCGCCTCGTCAGAAAAGCTGATTCGACTATCTCCATCCGGATGGGCGGAAAGCACCCAAGCTTCCGCTAGGGGAGTCTTAGGAGAGGATATCCCGTATTCCCGGATCAGCTTTTCTCCTCCCCATAAATACTGTTTGCAAGCCGGATGAATTTTCCCTATTGCCATAAACCATTTTCCTTCCTAAGAACTCCTCCCGGATTGGTTCCTTCGTGGATTCCTCTATGGGCTTACTCCCGGATCAGTTCCTTCGTAGATTCCTCTATGGGCTTACTCCCGAATCGGTTCCTTCGTAGAACCCCGCTATGGGCTTACTCCCGGGCCGTTGTTGCTGTCTCGCTCTCCAAGATAATTTCCCGGTCCCGGACCGCTATAGAAGGGAGAGCCTTCTCCACTTTTACTCTCCAAAGTTTCTTCTTCCTTCTTGGGCAGCCCTCGAACACGGCGAATTGCCGCATCCAGCTGCTGACTCAAGCTGTAATAGTCTTCACTGCCGTTCAGCTCCTGCAAACGCTCGATAGCATCATTAATCAATGCCTCCGTATCTCCGTCTCTATACTCCAAGCTCTGCAAGCCGGTCAAGGCGGATAAGAAGGACTCCCGCTTGGCATTCTTCTGCGCCTTTTCCTCCGCTTCCTTTGCTTTACTTTCCGCTATGGATTCCTGTACTCTGGATTCTTCTTCCTTCTTGGCAATGTAAGCATCAATCTCGTCTTTCCATTTCTCCTCAATCACCAGAAACTCTTTTTGCTTTGTAAAGAGTCGCTCCTGATATTCCTTTTTGAACTTTTCATCCGTAATATCGTTTAAGGAATCCCGGATTTTTCCGAAAAGGGTTCTGGCGGTAAAGACATCTTCCAGCTTCTGAATCTTCATGGCCTCATATGTCTTGATGTCCTTCTCTATCTGTGCCTTGGTTTCCTTTTCCGCCTTCTTCCTCCGATTCTCTTCGCCTCTTTGCTTTGCGGTCTTGGAAACATAGTCTGTAATACCGGACTTTTCATCCGCCTCTTTGACTACTGTATCCGGCACTTCCCAATCCTCCGGCTCCAGCCCCTCATGAAGAATATCCATGGTGTTTTTCCAAATCTTTCCGGCATAGGTGGCGCCGTAGATTCCCGGCATTTCCACAGGCATATCATGACCTACCCAGATGGCCGCGCTGTAATATTTGGTATAGCCGCAGAACCAGGTATCCTTGGAACCGTTACTGGTTCCGGTTTTTCCTGCTGCCGGCATCTTGTTTTTCAGCTGTAAACCGCGGCCGGTACCATACTCCGTATTCATGGTTCCCTTCAAAATGTCCGTCATAATAAAGGCGGTATCTTCTCGGAAAACCTGAGTATTCTGGATGGTCTTCTCGTCCGCAACTACGCCGTCCTTATCGGATTCAATCTTGATAATGCAGGTTTTATTGCTGTATACACCCCCATTGGCCAGGGTGGAATAGCCCTTTGCCATATCCACCACACGAAGGCCGTTGGTGAAACCGCCGATGGAAACCGCCAAGGCATCGTTATCCTTCACGCTGATTCCGGAAAAATGCATTTTCTCCAAATAATCCAAACCGTTCTGAATGCCGATACCATCCAAAATCTGCCATGCCACCGTATTTAAGGAACGGTTGGCAGCCTCTCTCATGGTAACCGCCCCGTAGTAGTGGCCATCGGAATTCGAGGGTCCGTCTTCAAATTTGTGGTCGTCAATAACGGAAGCTGCATTATACTCACCCAAATCCAAAGCCGGTGCATAATCCAGCAAGGGCTTAATGGCGGAACCGGGCTGACGATAGCTTAAGTAAGCACGGTTATATTTGTCCTCGGTGCCTCTTCCTCCAACGGTAGCCACCACGTAACCGGTTTTATTGTCAATGATTACGCCGGCTCCCTGCATGGAAAGCTTTCCGTTTTCCTGCACCTCCTGGAACTTGGACAGCCCCTTGTCCAGGGTTTCCTGTAAAATGTTTTGGATTTTAGGATCCAGAGAGGTATAGATTTTGTATCCTCCCGCACGAAGCTCCCGATTGTAAAAGTTGTACTGTTCCTCGTACTGATCCTGATAGGCTTCCTTATCCGCCTGGGTTTCAAAATGATAGGTAAAGGGGAATTTATTAACCTCCATCATCCGGATGGTAGCCGCATAGAGAGCATAGGAGTTCATATAGTCCTCATCCGTACCCTTCTGCACATTTTGGGAAATCTGTAAAGGCTTTCCAATGGCCTCTTCATATTCCGCCTCTGTAATATAACCCACTGTCTCCATAGACTTTAAGACCTGATTTCGCTTCTTTAAAGCCAAGTCCGGGTGGCGCACCGGTTCATAGCGGGAAGGAGCATTGGAAATTCCCGCCAGCATAGCCGCTTCTTCCACCGTTAAGTCCTTTGCAGGCTTTTCAAAGTAATACTGGCTAGCCGCTTCCACACCGTAACAGTTGTTTCCGTAGAAGTTGGTATTGCAGTAAATCTCCATAATGTCGGCCTTGCTGTACATCTTCTCCAGCTCCTGGGCCAACATGATTTCCACAATCTTTCTGGTAAAGGTTTTCTCCTGGCTCAGATAGGTATTCTTCACCACCTGCTGGGTAATGGTAGAACCGCCCTGGGTAATTCTTCCCCGATTTTTAACCAGCTGAAAAACCGCACGAAGGGTGGCCTTATAGTCCACCCCATGGTGGGTTTTAAAATTTCTATCCTCCTGGGCGATATAGGCATTTTGCAGATTCGGGGAAATGTCTTCGATTTTATCGTACACAAAATGCCCGGCATTAATGGTACCAAGCTGCTGTCCGTCAGTATCAAACACCACCGTATCCGCTCTCTTGGTTAAATCCTTTAAATTGCTGCCTGCCAGCTTGTCATAGGCAATCCCCCGAAGACGATTCACCTCCGGACGGATAAAAATCACATAGCCCAATACAGAAAGCACAAACAGAAACAAAACACTGCCCAGAAACAGCCTCCGGATAAAGCGAAAGGCAGAGGATTTCTTCTTTCCTCTCTTATGTCCTCTTTCTCCTTCTCTTATCTCTCTTCCCATTCTTGAACCTCATATTCCAACAATATGTCCGTTAACTTAGCAAAAATGTATTTCTTATCCCTTCTATTTCTCTCCGAAATTTTAACAAAAATTCTGTGGAGAATCAGAAAAAATATTGAAAGAACTTCTTAGAATAAGACAAATTTCTCCTAAACTCGTTACTTCTCTATCCAAATCCGCCTAAGGAAAATAGCGGATTGCTTCACTTTCGGAAAATCAAAGAAACGGCACAAAGCTCTTTAGAACCCTGTGCCGAAGCCTTATTTCGCATAATCTACTGCTCTTGACTCTCTGATAATGTTTACCTTAATCACGCCGGGATACTGCATCTGCTCCTGAATCTGCTGAGAAATGTTTCTGGCCATAATGGTCATATCGTCATCACTCACTTCTTCCGGAACTACCATAATGCGAACCTCGCGTCCCGCCTGTACCGCAAAGGATTTCTCTACTCCGTGATAGGAGTTGGCAATCTCTTCCAATTCCTTCAAACGGTTGGTATAGGTCTCCAAAGCCTTTCTTCTGGCTCCCGGTCTTGCTGCGGAAATGGCGTCGGCTGCGGCCACGATGAAGGAAGTCAAGGATGTGGGCTCCGTTCCGCCGTGATGAGATGCCACAGCATTGATAACGGGTTCAGGCTCATGGTATTTCTGACAAAGCTCAATACCAAGATCCACATGGGTTCCTTCTACTTCATGGTCAATGGCCTTTCCGATATCATGGAGAAGTCCTGCACGCTTAGCCATACGAACATCCAAGCCCAGCTCCTGTGCCAAAAGGCCGGAAATCTGCGCAACCTCTATAGAATGCTGTAAAGCGTTCTGTCCAAAGGATGTACGGAACTTCATTCTTCCCAAAAGGAAAACCAGCTCCGGATGCACACCGTGAACGCCCAGCTCCAGGAGAGTAGACTCTCCCTCTTCCTTAATGCTGTCGTGCACTTCCTTACGGCTCTTCTCCACCACCTCTTCAATGCGGGCAGGGTGAATTCTGCCGTCTACAATAAGCTTTTCCAGTGCAATTCTGGCTACTTCTCTACGAATCGGGTCGAAACCGGACAGCACCACCGCCTCCGGTGTGTCGTCGATAATCAACTCCACTCCGGTCAGCTGCTCTAAAGTGCGGATATTTCTACCCTCACGTCCGATAATTCTTCCCTTCATCTCATCGTTGGGAAGCTGTACAACGGAAACGGTAGACTCGGTTACCTGGTCTGCCGCACAACGCTGAATAGCCTCTACGATGTATTCTCTGGCGGTCTTCTCCGCCTCTTCCTTGGCTCTGGCCTCATATTCCCGAATATACAAAGCGGTATCGTGCTTAATGCTTTCCTCTACGGAATGCAACAATTCCTGTCTGGCCTGATCCTTGGTTAAGCCGGAAACTCTTTCCAGCTCAATCAGCTTCTGACTATGAAGCTGTTCGATTTCCCCTTCCCTGGTCTGTAATCCTTCCTCTTTTCTCTGGAGATCCGATTCCTTCTTCTCTAAGCTTGCCGCTTTCTTCTCGGAGCTTTCTTCCCTTTTCAAAATTCTCTTCTCAAGGTCGGAAATTTCTCTTCTACGATCCTTAATCTCCTTATCCAGCTCATTCTTAGCCTTCAGTGCTTCTTCTTTTGCTTCTAATAATGCTTCTCTCTTCTTGTTCTCCGCAGTGCGAATGGCATCATCAATAATCTCCCTGGACTTCTCCTCAGCTGTTCCTACCTTCCGAGCATAATTGGTTCTTTCTTTATTCTGTCCAAGGATGAACATGATTGCCCCCACCACTGCCGCCACAATTACAATGATGGCGATTCCCAATGGGTTCAATGTCTGTACCTCCTTCACTATTCTTTTGTTAATGTACAAATATGTGAAGCAAAGCAGGGTTGGCCACGCCAAAAATCCCTTGCAAAAATCTCTCTGTTACCATATTCAACCTTTTAACAAGCTTATTTTAAGGGATATAAATACTTGTGTCAATGAGAACTATTTCCCGGTCCGGCTTCAAACTGTCTCCAGCACAGGCTTCAAAACCATCTCCGTGCAAGCTCTATACCTACTGAAATACCGCCAACATTTTCTGAGAGAGACTTTCTCCGATTCCCATAATGTTATTCAGGAATAAAATCTCCTCAATGCCTTTTTCCTGAATCAGAGAGGAAGCATTTCCCTGATAATGCCGGTAGTCCACCACATAAACGTCCCGATAATCCTGTGCCAAAAGGGGCACAAAGGCATTTCCGTAGGAATCCTTTAAGACCAAAATGCTCTTCTTCCGCGGAGCACCTTCATTATGGATTTCCACATAGCCATGGTCTCCCAGCATAAAGCAGTTGTATTTATTGCCGGGAAGCATTTGGCTGGCATCATTAATCAGCTTTCCTTCCTGAAGATTTCCCTTGCTGTCGGTATATTGCATGGTATTCATGCTTCCCTGATAAGCCGTTACCTGGTCAGGGTGCCCCTTCAAACTTTCCGGACGATTCATAAAGAAGTAAAAGGTTCCGTAAAATTCCGGAAAATCCAGCTTTTGATAGTCAGACAATGGCTTGGTGCTGTATCCCATACTTTTGCAATATTCCTGATAGGCGTAATAAGCCCCAAGCTGAGTCCAGTGATGATCCGTTCGGAAATAGATGTATTCCTTTTTGTGTGCAGAAAGGGCGTCAAAAACATTTACCGTATTGACTCTTTTATCCATCAGGCTATAGCTGTAGGCAATAGCCTGATCCATGCCGGAAGAGGCCAGCTTTTCCTGCACCTTCGGATCCAAGATCACACCAAAGGAATTTGGCACAATCATGGCACTAAGCTTCACCTTGGGAAACATGGCCTGCACCGTATTTAATAAAGAAGCATGGGCACGAACCGCCTTTTCACTGAAATAAAACAGCTCATAGGCGGAATCTCCATTCAGATAGAGACTTCCAATCTGTTCACCGGCTACATTTTCCGCCTTATCCGCCTTTTTAATCTGCAGATTTCCCTCCGCATCCGTTTCAAAATTGCTGTTTTCTTCTTTTGCCTTCGTTGTACCTTGCTTTGCATCGGAGCCTTGCTTTGCTTCCGCGCTCTGCTTTGCTTCTGCCTCTTCCTGCTTGTCCTCTGTTCCTTTTCCTTCTTCTGTCTGCTCTTTCCCTTCTTTCTTATCCCGGGCTTCCGCCTTTTCCCGGCCTTCCCCATCGGATTCCTTTTTCTCTGCTGCCCCGTTCTGTCCGTCTTCCGTATCCTTCTTTAAAGCGAAGGTCTCCGCCAAAGCGCCTTCCCCTGTGGGAATATCTTCTTTGACCTGCTCGGCGGCTCCGTAAATCTGCTCTCCCTGCAAGCCATAGAAAGCCTTGGTTTTCGAAGCCAAAAGCATCCACTCCTCTTTTCCCGGATAGCTGTCCTGATACCAGGAGCTGATATCCCGGAAATAGCTTCCCGCAAAAAGTCCCTGCAAGGAAAATGCAGGAAACTGCTTCAGTTCTCTTTTTTCCGCATCGGAATATCTCGGTCTTAAGGGGAGAAGCACCCCCAGCACAAAAAGGCAGCATAAGAGTCCCATCATAGCCAGAGAAAATATCTTGGCATAAGGAAAATCCTTCTTGGGCTTTTCCGGTCCCGTCTCTTCTGTACCCTTAGCTTTAGTTGTTTCCACTTCTATAGAATCCTCTTCAATGCTTCCCTCTTCTACGGATTCCTCTTCCGTAGAGCGCTGTTCCGAGGAGCACTCTTCTTTAGTTTTTTCTTCTGTGATGTTCTCTTCCGTTAATTTTTCTTCCATAATCTTTTCTTCTGTAATTTGTTCTTCTGTGATTCGTTCTTCTGTAATTTGTTCTTCTCTTCCCTGATCGTCCATTCCCATCTACTCCCTGCGAGATCCTCGCCGTCTATGCATTTGCCATTCTTTCCTTCTCGTAAGATAAGAACAGCTCTCTTTTAAAATTGATTATACAAAAACGGCATATAGCTCTGCCCTGCCATAAGAGCGAAGGACAAGAGCAAAAAGGCAATCGCCGCCAAAAGCTTTCCCCAGAAATACAACTGTTCCGCATGCTCTAAGAAGAAAATGTTTAGCTTTGTTCTTCTTTGGATTCTTCGAAGGATTTTCTCATGGCGAAGCAAGTCCTCCTGATTTTCCTGACTAGGCTCTGCTTCCATCTTTTCTTCCCTCAAGAGTTCTTCTGATTCTATTTCTGCATCTGCTTTTACTTCTAATTTTACTCCCTCTTCTGCAAATGAATTAGCTTCTTCCATTTGTACTTCCGTTTCCCCGGATGTTTCCTCAGGGCGAGAATCGCCTTCCCCGTCCAAGCTAAGCTTTAGCATAGGATATTTTTCTTCGGGAAATAAATCCTTCCTATCGGAAGAAGTAGCAATAATCGACTCCTCTGCTGTAGCTTCCGGAACTCCTTTCAAAGCAGCTTCCCCGGCATCTATCGCCGTTACTTCCGGGGTATCTACTACGGTTTCCGGAGAATCTGTCCCTGCTTCCGGAGAAGCTTTCTCTGCTTCCGGCGAATCTTCCTCCGAATCCTCCATGCCGTAAAAACCCAGACTTGCTCTTCTCTTCCTTGCCAAACGGGATTTGCCCCGGAATAGGAGCTTTTGCCATTCTTCCTCTAAGCTGCTCAAAAGATTGCCGGAAAAGAGAATGGCTACAAGCAGCAGAAAAATGTTGCTCTTTACAATCAGCAGGGTTTTTCCGTCCACTAAAGCCAGGCTCTTGGGCAAGGTATGAAGCCAAAGGATATTTTTCAGGCTTTGGAAATCGGAAAAGCGGAAAAGAATCCAGGAAAAATACAACACCACCAGGGTATAAACGTGCTGTAAGCATCTCAGAACAAAGGAAAAATTTCCTCCTTCAGATTTTTTCATCCTTTTCCACAGCTTCTTACAGCAAAGCTCCAGCAGGATAAAAACAAAGAAATACAGTCCCCAGAGAATGAAATTTGCCGTGGAACCGTGCCAGATTCCGGTTAAAATCCAAATCAAGAGCAGGTTTCTCACCTGCAAAGGAAAGGGAACTCGATTTCCTCCCAGGGGAATATAAACATAGTCCCGGAAAAACATGGATAAGGAAATATGCCAGCGTCTCCAGAAATCTCGAATGGAACGGGCGCTATAGGGGGCCTGAAAGTTTTCCGGAAGGGTAAAGCCGCAGATTTCCCCGATTCCTATAGCCATATCCGTATATGCGGAAAAATCCAAAAAGATCTGCAGCATATAGGAAATACCGGAAAGGAATACTGCCAGAAAGGAAAATGACGGAGAAGAAGACTGTAGCATAGAAGCATTTTTCAGACTGTCCAAGCTAAGAACTTCTACAGAAAGAGAGCCCAGCGCATCCGCCAAAGCCAGCTTTTTCCACAGGCCGAAGGTGAATCGGAACAGGCCGTGGGAAAAGGCTTCATAGGAAAATGCACGATTTTTAATTTCTTCCCGCATTTCCGAATAACGAAGAATCGGTCCCTGAGAAAGCACCGGAAAGGCAAAGGCAAAAAGAGAAAAGGAAAAAATGTCCTGCTCCGCCTCCTTTCCCTGATAGCAATCGTAAAG
The DNA here is from genome assembly GCA_963545375.1 of uncultured Oribacterium sp. GTDB lineage: Bacteria > Bacillota > Clostridia > Lachnospirales > Lachnospiraceae > Oribacterium. Next base: position 26,253 of record CAUUJL010000011.1, on the reverse strand, counting down.
GTAAGCTATAAAACGGAAACTGTAAAAGGAGATGCCAAAGGGCATCCAGCCCTTTACCATTTTCGGCAGGAAGGGCAGAGCTGCACTGTACTTGAAAAAAGCCAGAGGCAGGATAATTCCCGCTAAGGATAAGAAAAATATTTTTTTCTTTTTTTCTTCTCCAGCCTGTCCCAAAGCTTTTCCCATAAAAAAAACAAAAAGGCTAAAGACGCAAAGAAATGCTACTGCCAAGAGTCCCTGAAAAAGCAAGAAGAAGCAAGATGCCAGGAAAAATACCGCATTTTTCCAAGCAAGTTCCTTCTTCCCGAAATACAAAAGCAAAAACAGGGGGAGAAATCCCGCCACAAAGATCATTTGCGAAAACTGCATATTGCAAACCTTTCCCTTGTCAATTTTCTAAAAATCCGTTATACTCATTAGGCTTCGGGGGCAATGAAGCTTGGGCCCCACGCAATGGGAGATACCGAACCGTGTCAGGATGGGAACATAGCAGCACTAAGGTAAACCTTTCATGTGCCGTGGGTTATCCTGGGTGGAGTTCCCGAAGTTTTTTTATTTAATGCGATACACCTGTAAGGCATTTTCCGTGGTTTTTCGAACCACTTCTTCCTCTGAAATTCCCTTTAATTCCGCCAGGCAGGAAACCACATAGCGAAGGTTTCCGGAATGGTTTCTGCTTCCCCGAAGAGGAACCGGACTCATGTAAGGGCAATCCGTTTCCAAAACAATGTGGTTTAGAGGAATCTCCGTAGCCACCTGCTTTAACTTCTTGGCATTGGAAAAAGTCAGTACGCCGCCGATTCCCACCATCATACCCAAATCAATAAATTGCTTAGCCACTTCCACCGGGTAGGAAAAGCAATGCACAATTCCTCCATTGACATATCCCTTATGGTCTCTAAGCAAATGGTAGGTGTCCATAGCCGCATCCCGGGAATGGAGTACCACCGGAAGATTTCTTTTCCTGGCCAGCTCTATCATGGCAATAAAGCAGTCCTTCTGTACCTCCGGGTTCGGATTGAACTCTTGCATCTCCGTGATTTCCCCTTTGGCAAAGGCCTCAGCCTCCTGCTCTTTTTCCACCCTGGAGCGCTTATCTATCCGAAAATAATCCAGGCCTATCTCTCCCATGGCCACTACTTCCTTTTCCTGGCTCAGGGTATAAATCTCAAGTAGCGATTCTTCCGTAAGCTCATCCGCATTTTCCGGATGAAAACCTACCACTGCATATTTTTGAAGTCCCGGAATAAAAAGCTCTCTCGCTAAACGAATAGCCGCCTTGGAGCTTTCCAGGTTATAACCGATTTCACAAATCCGGTCCACCCCCTGTTCCGGAAGGGAGCGGAGCAAGGCCTCTCTGTCTGACCCATAGGATTCATCATTGTAGTGGCAATGGGTATCAAAAATCATCTTCTTCTCCTTTTTGATTTCTGTTTTCCTTACATACTCTATATTCTTTTTAATTATTCTTTCCCGAACAATTCCTACGCCGTAATCTTTGCCCCTAAGTAAATCAAAAGATAGAAAAAACCAAGATGTAAAGGATAATACACGTAGAAGAAACGACTGAGGGAAATTCGCCCCTTTTCACCATTGTAAAAGGCAATCGGGAGAAAGCTCAATGCTGCAAAACAGTAGCTTCCATAGGACAGAGCCGCTGACAGCGCAGCCCCTGAAGACAGGCGCAATGCCTTTTCCTTTCGAAAGTTGTACAGTGCGGCAATCAGGAAAATGCCCAGTGCCCCGTAGTCTGCCCGAATCAGCTCCGCAATGGCGGCACAGGACAGCACTGCAGCCCATTTGTAGAAAACATTTTTCCGAAAACGATGCATTCCCTCCATACACAGCACGCCCAAAGCAAGGGTAAAGCCGATATTCTGAACGGTAAAATTATAAACCTGATTGAAAAATGCCAGGTCAAAGGGCACTTCCGATACTATGCCCATCAAAAGCAGTCTGAAAAAATATTTCTTTCGGTCGTGGCTATGACGAAAGCCTTCTGTCAGGAGAAAGGCATAAATCGGAAAGGCCAATCTGCCGATAATCCGAAAGATTCTATAGATTTGGAGCAGTCTGTGCCCTTCCTCCGTAGCAATAGCCATTTGATAGTACTCCGTGGAATAGCCGTAGAGTTTTCCGTTTAGAATTACGATGGCGGCAAAATGGTCTATAGTCATGGAAATAAGGGCAAGGAGCTTCAGCATAAACGCGGAAACTCCTCCCCCTTTCTTCTTGGTATTTAAAATGGCCTGGTAGTTCGTCATATTATGAAATACTTGCTCCGGCAGGCATATCCGCCAGGGAGGTCATCAAGGAAAGCTTGCCCTCTTCGTCAATGGCGGAAAGGAGCATTCCTTCGGACTGATAGCCGCAAATCTCTCTGGGGGCAAGGTTGCAAAGCACCATAACCTTCTTGCCCAAAAGCTCTTCCGGCTTGTAGCTGGACTTAATGCCGGAAAGAATCTGTCTTACTTCAGAGCCTACCTGTACCTTGAAAAGCAGTAACTTTTTCGACTTCTTCACTTCCTCTGCATGGATAATCTTTCCGATGCGGAAGTCGCATTTGTCAAAGTCCTCATAAGCAATCTCTGCCTTAAAGGGAATATCAATTCCCTTTTCCAAATCTGTGTTTCCTGCTTCCCGGGAGCTTCCGGAAGCGCCGGCAGGGCAAGCAACTGCTGTTTTCGCCGCCTTCTTGGCCTCTTCCTTCTTCTCCTCGGCCTGTGCCTTGGCAATCTGGGCCTCGGTAATCTTTTCTACTTCCTTCTCTACCTCTTTCCAATCCTTTCTCTCAAAGAGAGTTTTGGGGTCTGCCACCACCTTGTTGCCGGAGGGGTAAAGACCGAAGGTGGAAAGAGAAGCAAAGTCCCTTTCCGTAGTGGAAAGTTGCTCTAATATCTCCGCTCCTGTGGAAGGCATAAAGCTCTTCAGTAAAGACGCACCGATGACAATGGATTCTGTCAGGTTATACAGCACGGTTCTTAAGCGGTCCGCCTTGCTCTCTTCCTTAGCCAAAACCCAGGGCTCTGTCTCATCGATATATTTGTTGGAGCGTCTGAAAATCTCAAAAATCGCGGTTAAGGCATCCGCCACCTTCAGCTCATCCATCTTGGATGCGGCAAGCTTTGCCTGCTCCAAAACGGTGTTCTTCAGATCCTGATCCACCTGCTCTGTCACGCCCTTATCTTCCACGATGCCGTCAAAGTACTTATTGCTCATGGAAATGGTACGCTTTACCAGGTTTCCTAAAATGTTGGCCAGCTGAGAATTAAAGCGCTCTACCATCAGCTCCCAGGAGATGACACCGTCATTTTCAAAGGGCATCTCATGCATAACGAAGAAACGCACCGCATCCACACCGAAAAGTCTTACCAAATCATCGGCATAGATAACATTTCCTCTGGACTTGGACATCTTGGTTCCCTCATCCGACTTGGCAGTAGCGGTAAGTAACCAGGGGTGTCCGAAAACCTGCTTGGGCAGAGGAACATTTAAGCTCATTAAGAAGATGGGCCAGTAAATAGTATGGAAACGAACAATATCCTTTCCAATCAAATGCAGGTCCGCAGGCCAATACTTCTTAAAACGTTCCTGATGCTCTCCGTCCACATCATAACCGATACCAGTGATATAGTTGCTAAGGGCATCCAGCCAAACGTAAACTACATTTTTCTCGTCAAAATCCACCGGAATTCCCCAGGTAAAGGAGGAACGGGACACGCAAAGATCCTGTAAGCCCGGCTTTAAGAAGTTATTCACCATCTCATTTTTCCGGGAAACCGGCTGAATAAACTCGGGATGGCTTTCAATATGCTCCATCAGACGATCCGCATACTTGGACATCTTAAAGAAGTAGGCATCCTCACTGGCCTTCTCCACCGTTCTTCCGCAATCCGGACATTTTCCGTCCACAAGCTGGGAATCGGTCCAGAAGGACTCACAGGGAGTACAGTACCAGCCCTCGTATTTTCCCTTATAAATATCTCCGTTCTCGTACATCTTTCGGAACATCTTCTGCACTTGCTTTTCGTGATATTCCTCTGTGGTACGCATGAACTTGTCATAGGAGGTATCCATCAAATCCCAGATGGTATGGATTTCTCCCACCACCTCATCTACGAATTCCTTAGGAGTCTTTCCCGCATCCTTGGCCTTCCCCTCAATTTTCTGTCCGTGCTCATCGGTTCCGGTCATGAAAAATACATCATAGCCCTCATAACGCTTGAAGCGGGCAATGGCATCAGCCAGGATAATCTCATAGGTATTCCCGATATGGGGCTTTCCTGAGGCATAGGCAATGGCGGTGGTAATATAATAAGGCTTTTTTTCCATAGACTCTCCTTTATCTCTTTTATCTTCTTCATCCTGCAAAGAACAGTTTTTTCGGCGCTTTTTGCAAATGCCTTTTTTGCAGGAAATTTCTGTTCTTATTCTATATTCTATAAACATTCCTAGTCTAACATAGATTTTTCACTAGTCAATAAAATGTCGTCAGGAAGGGGAAAGAGCGGGGTTTCCCAGGCGCGCTCCAATAAATTTTGCCATATAAATTGCCCCTCCTCGTTCCACCTAATAGCCTTGAAACAGAGGCACGCTCCCGCTAACTTCACCCTGCAACGGATACTAAGCGAAAAACTGCAGTTCCTTTGTTTTTCGCAAGTACCGGCGGGTTCAGATTGCCTCTTATTTCAAGGCTATTGATGGAACTTCGGATGATGCTCACTTCCTTATTATATAAGACAAACGGAATGCCGCTCGATCCGTGAACTATACTTGTTAAGAATTATGCAAAAAGAGCGGCGTCGCCTAGGCGAACACCGCTCTTTTTAAAGTATCTTTTGTTTAATTTTGTTTATGTCCTTGTGAAAGTCTCCGTCCCGGATTATTCTGCAAAATGCTTATTGAGTAGCTCGTCTACGACGGGAACTGTGATGGTGGATTGGTTCAGTGCTTTGAAAGCCAGAGCCAGGAATATACAGGTTTTGAAAATGTCAATGGCCTGGGTAATCAAGGACCAAAAAGCGGTAATGGCACGTGTGCCGTCATTGACATTGATAACGGACAGGGCGGTTCCCACCCATTTAAGGGCATCCGGAACCAAGCCTAAGAGGCTCAACAGAAAGCTGAAGCAAAGCATCGTTGCTAAAGCCTTCAATGCGGATTTCTTCAGCCAAGCATCCTCTTCCATCAGGAAAATATAGCCAACAGCAAGTAAAATCGCAGTATAGTTCCCCAGCACCGCCAGAATATAAACACCTGCGGCAAATAAGCCTACTGATACCCCTAACTTTGTTTTCATACTCTTCATTCCTCCATGCCTAACTATGATGCTTTATAGCACGCAAACAATTAGTTTCCGTTCACTGCGTTGTCAACAGCATCCTCTGCCTTGTTTACGGCCTGTTCTGCTGCGTTCTCCACATGCTCCGCAGCCTGCTTTGCTACATCCGCAGCACCTTCTGCAGCATTTTCCACCTTATCGGCAGCCTGATTTACAGCTTCCTTTGCATCCGCTGCCGCATTCTCTACTGCAGCCTTGCCTTCATTCTTTAAAGCATTCAGCTTTTCCTGAATCTCCGCAATCTTAGCCTGTGCGGCATGAATCTCGTCAATGAAAGCCTTGAATTCCTCGGAAGGAGCGTTCTCGAAAACCTCAAAATACTTCTTACCGATTTTGCCGTAAACAGCTGTAATCTTCTTCTCTTCATCATGAATCTGGGAGTTGAACTTAGCAGTATCTGCCATTTCCTTTCCCTTCTGCATCACATCCTGACTTGCATCTGAAAGCTTCTTTCCTAAATCATCAAAAAATCCCATAGCATCCTCCTTATCTAGTCATCGGTGTCATTCTGTAATCTTAGCATGGAGATTCTTAAAGCTCAATGAATTTGTTTAAAATTTATATTATGCTTACATTTATTCTGAATTTATATTAAGCTCGGATATAATCTAAATATATATTACGCCCTGATTGATTTTGAATTTATATTAAACCTCCGGATTTTTTCTGCCCTTTAACCATTGAAGAGTATCTCCAATACTTTCCATTCCCCTTCTCGGAACGTATCCCAGCTCCTCCTCCGCCTTTTTTCTGCTAAAAAATCCATTGGAATACAGAACAGAAATGGCATAGGGCGTAAAGAAAAGAGGCTGCTTTCGGATTACACAAACGCCTTCGTACATAGGCGCAATACCCTCCGCCAAAAATCTTGGCAGGAATAAAGGCATTTTCGGAAGAGAAAGCTTCTCCTTTACCATGGACAGAATCTCTTCCATCTTTAAATACTCTCCGGAAAGAATATAGCCTTCTCCTATTCGCCCTTTTTCCGCCGTAAGGATAATGCCTTTTGCCACATCTCGCACATCTACAAAGTCATAGCCTCCTCCCACGGCAAGAGGAAGCTTTCCTTCCATAAAAGAGAATAGCATCGAGGTAAAGCTCCCCCTCCCGTAATCTCCGGGACCGATAATTCCGCTGGGGAAAATGATATTTGCCCTTAAGCCTTCCTTCATAGCTTCTATTACGGAAGCCGTCGCCATAGCCTTTGTTTTCGCATAAGCCCCTCGTACCGTTTCCGGGGAAAATGCGGCTTCCTCCGTGATATACTCTCCCTCCTTCTTTTCAGGGATGGCATGGACGGAGCTGACATAAATCAGTCTTTTCACATTTTTCCGAAGACAATGTCTAAGAATCCGCCTTGTGCCTTCCACATTCACCTGATACAGTTGCTCTCCGGGCTTAGTTGCCACGGAAATAATGCCGGCACAATGAAAGACCAGGGAATCGGAATCCGCAGTAGCCAAAAAAGCTTCTACACTCTCCTCTTCCCGCAGGTCTCCCCTCATCACATGAATCCCCTTCGGGATATAAGAATTCAGCGGATCTCCTTCTTGCACAAGAGCATAAATCTCTTGACAGTGCTCTTGCAATCTCTCCAAAAGAGTCCTCCCCAAAAAACCGCTCCCCCCGGTCACAAAGCATTTGGAAAACATAAAAAACCCCTTCCAATAATCATTGTTTCAAGGCTAAACCTTCAGGTCTCTTGCTCATCTATGAAATACAATCTCTTTTGTATCTCCATTTCTCGCACCGGTGGCGCGAGTTTTTTTCATTATACCAAAAAAAGCAGGAAAGCCTAAAGTCTAGCGCTCCTGCAGGATAGGTTTGGAAGCAAGGGGCAATCTGAGCCCGTGGGTACTTGCGAAAAACAAAGGAACTGAAGTTTTTCGCTTAGTACCCCTACGAGGCGAAGTTAGCGAGAGCGTGCCCCTGTTTCAAACCTATGCCGCAGGACGCGACTGAAGTCAATCCTGCTTTATCTTATATTTTAAATTCCGCCACCTGCTTCTCCAGAGCCTTAGCTTCCTGGTTCAGCTCTTCGCTGGCAGCACCGCTTTCCTCTGCAGTAGCTGTGTTTCTTTGTACCACATCGGAAATACTGTTAATGCCTTCTCGTACATCGGATACGGCCTTTGCCTGCTCCTCTGTTGCCTTGGCAATTTCATTCACCAAATCATTGACCTGACCGGAGCCCTTAACCACATGCTGCAGGGAAACTGCTGTATGCTCTGCAAGCTTTGCGCCTTCTTCCACAGCCCGTACGGTTTCTTCAATCAGGGTGGTGGTATCCTTTGCCGCATCGGCGGATTTTTGTGCCAGGTTTCCTACTTCATCCGCTACCACTGCAAAGCCCTTACCGTATGTTCCGGCTCTTGCCGCCTCGATAGCCGCGTTCAAAGCCAAAATATTGGTCTGGAAAGCGATATCATCAATGGTCTTGATAATCTTGGAAATTTCACCGGACTTATCGGAAATTTCCTCCATAGCCTTCTGCATCTTCTGCATTTGCTGGTCAGCCTTCTCAACTTCACCCTGAGTGCTCTGAGCTTCAGCGTTGGCAAGCTTGGTATTTTCCGCACTCTTTTCCACATGGTCGGAAATCGCACGAATTCTTTCGGACAACTGCTCGATGCTACCTGCCTGTTCAATGGAGCCCTGACTTAAGGACTGGGCACTGTTTGCCACATTTCCTGCAAACTCGGAAACTCTCTCGGAAGAAGTCTGAATATTACCAATCAAATCGGTAAGCTTTCCGGACAAGGCATTTAACGCCGCCTTGATGCAAGCAAATTCTCCATTGTATTCATGCTGTAAGGAAATGGAAAGCTCTCCTTCACTCATCTGATTCAATACCTCGGAAATTTCTCCGATGTATAGCTTATAATTCTTCAGCTGTCCGCCCAGGCTCTCCAAGGACTTAGCCAAAGCGCCAATCTCTGTCTGATCCTTTACGGTAATCTTTTCATCCAATGCACCCTGAGACATCTTTTCCACGGACTTGGAAAGCTTCACGATGGGGCGAGCAATACGATTTCCTACCAAAACAGCCAAAACCAGCATAAATGCCGCAAAGAAGACAGAGAAAACCGCAAAAGTCATTTTAAAGTTCTCTAAGCTTCCATAGATTTCATGATAGCTGGGAACCGTCACAATCTTCCATCCATTTTCCAGAGTGGTAAAGCCCATTAAAATGGAGGATTTCCCGCTTCCTTCATGGATAAAACCGTGGTCCTTTTCCTGCATTTCCTTGAAAGCATCGGCATACTTACCGTCTTCAATCTCCTGGAAATTCTCACCGTTTTGATACTGGGCATGGTAAAGGATTTTACCCTCTGCATTGATCAGGAAGCTGCTGTCTCCCTCATACTTCTGATTCTTCTTTAGCAAATCATCCAAATAAGCAAAGTCGAAGTCCACACCGGTTACACCGTAGTTGTCTCCATTTTTCAGATAGAAGGGAACTACGTAGGAAATGATGGTCTTGGAAATGTTGGCATTAAAGTAAGGCTCCATCCAAGTGGCTTTTTTGTTGGCCAAGGGGGTGTAGAACCAGCCTACATGCTCCGTGTCGGTAGGCTCATAAGCCGCCAAATCTGTAGGGGTAACCGCCTCCAGCTTTCCGTCTCCGTCCGTATCGGTATAAAAGGTTCCGGAAGTACCGTAGGTTAATGCCGGATCGTAACGAACATAAGAAGCTACCAGACCGGGAATATCCTTGGTGCCATCCACCAAAAGATTGTTCATATTGCCCTCAAAGGATTTAAAGTAATCCAAATCCTTTGCCTGAATTCTGTTCTGGTCGGGAATATCCGTTACCGCCAATTCGATAACGCCTATTCTGGTTTCAATTTCAGATAAAATAGTATCCACAGCACTTCCCATCTGCACTGCTGCGGATTCCATAGCCGCATCTCCCTCTCTTGTGCTTTTTTTCTCCATAAACTGCATGAACACAAAGCCCAGCAAAAGAAAAACTACCAATATTGGTAGCAAGATAGATAAGATAAGCGTATTCCGTAATGATTTCATTTCCCCCTCCTTGGTGGGTTCCTTCTTATGCTTCCATGCTGCAAGAAGAAAGAACATTTATAACAATTCTATAAACTGTATCGGCGGGTGGAATTGGGGATATAAGGAATTTTTAAGACAAAATAGTGTAAGTTCGAAAAACGAGAAAGACTATTAAAAAAGAAGGGATTGTAAAAAAATCAAAACATTTTTCTAAGCAATATAGGTCTGAAATGGGGGCACGCTCGCTAGCCTCGCCCTGCGAAGGGAAGGACTGCATTCTTTGTAACGATGCGCTCTGATGCAGTATGGGTCTGTAATCGGGGCACGCTCCCGCTAACCTCGCCTCTGACTGAGCAGTGGTTTTTGTTAACCACTGCTCACTTTGCTTTGCAAAGCAACTTCTAGAAGAAGTTGGTCTACGTACAGGGGGTACTTTTCCGAAGAAAAGTACCCCCTTAGCGGTACTAACTTCAAGCTTCGCTTCACTCGCTTTCAGTAAGTACCGACGGGCTCGGATTGCCCCTATTATAGACCTACACTGCATCATTCGCTGCAACTATTGATTTTTACAGTCTTTCACTTCGCCGACTTTCGGTAAGTTTCGACAGGCTCAGATTGCCCCTCATTCAGATCTATATTGCCGAAAATTCTTTATTGTTTTGATTTTTTACAATCCCTTATTTTAAAACCAGCCTTCCGTAGGAAGCACGGAAGACTGGTTTTATGGTTTAAATTACTTTCTGTTGAATGCGCCGAATCCTGGATAGCATGCTGCTGCACCAAGCTCTTCTTCGATACGAAGAAGCTGGTTGTACTTTGCCACTCTCTCGGAACGGGAAGGAGCACCGGTCTTGATCTGGCAGGTATTTAATGCTACTGCAAGGTCAGCGATGGTGGTATCCTCTGTCTCTCCGGAACGGTGAGAAGAAATAGCGGTGTATCCTGCCTTGTGAGCCATCTTGATAGCCTCTAAGGTCTCGGAAACGGAACCGATCTGGTTTAACTTAATCAGGATGGAGTTTCCGCATCCCAACTTAATTCCCTTGGAAAGTCTCTCGGTATTGGTTACGAAAAGGTCATCACCAACGAGCTGAACCTTGTCGCCAAGCTCCTTGGTCATCTTCTCCCAACCTTCCCAGTCTTCCTCGTCCAGACCGTCTTCGATGGAGTAGATAGGATACTTCTCCACTAAGGACTTCCAGTGAGCAATCAGCTCATCAGAGGTGAAATCCTTACCGGACTTTGGCTGATGGTAGAAGCCCTTACCCTTTTCGCTCTTCCACTCGGAGGAAGCGGCATCCATAGCCAGAACGAAATCCTTACCGGGCTCATAGCCTGCTGCCTTGATAGCCTTTAAGATGTGCTCAATGGTATCTTCATCGGAAGCCAAGTTTGGTGCGAAACCTCCCTCATCTCCTACTGCAGTGGTATTTCCCTCATCCTTTAAGATCTTCTGTAAAGCATGGAATACCTCGGTACACCAACGAAGTCCCTCACGGAAGGAAGGAGCGCCTGCCGGCATAATCATGAACTCCTGAGTATCTACGGAGTTGGTAGCGTGTGCTCCACCGTTTAAGATGTTCATCATAGGAACAGGAAGACGGTTTCCGTTAGCTCCGCCTAAGAAACGGTAAAGAGGAATGTCTAAAGCGTTTGCTGCAGCCTTGCAGGTTGCGATAGAAACAGCAAGGATTGCGTTAGCGCCCAGCTTGGACTTGTCCTTGGTTCCGTCAGCCTCGATCATAGCCTGATCTACAGCATAGATATCCATAGGATCCATTCCCAGTAAAACGTCGTTGATGATGGTGTTGATGTTCTCAACTGCCTTAGCAACACCCTTTCCACCGAAACGAGACTTATCTCCGTCTCTTAACTCTAATGCTTCGAATTCTCCTGTGGATGCACCGGAAGGAGCAGTTCCTCTTCCGATAGTTCCGTCAGACAGCATAACCTCTGCCTCAACGGTTGGATTTCCTCTGGAGTCAATAATCTCTCTTCCAATGACCTTCTCAATCTCTAAGTAGCTCATCTTACCCTCTCTTTCTCTTGCAAGCCTATGGCTTTGCCAGAAACCAATTTTAAGATTCCTTTAAGAATCCATAGATTAAATCGCAATCCTTATACTAATAGATTGGGCATATCGTGTCAAGAAAGAACCATATTTATCCCTATGGAAATTGAGTAACAAGCTACTGCAACCATACACAATCCCGATAGCACTCGAATCATTCCCGACCAATTCTCCCATTTTTCTCTGATTACGAAGGGAATATCCCCCGGACCACTCGTGGATTTCCTGCAAGGTCCGGAAAGACCTCCACCTCCTCATATCCCTCTTTGTGGAAAATGTCTTTTACGCTTTCCCCTTGGTCATAGCCGATTTCCAGGTAAAGCCTCGCTCCCGGAAGCAAAACCGCCTTTGCCTCTTTGGCAATGCGGCGATAAAACAAAAGGCCGTCCTCTCCCCCGTCCAAGGCCATCTTAGGCTCATACTCCGAAACCTCCCGTTCCAAGTCGGGAATCACCCTGCTGACGATATAGGGAGGATTGGAGAGCAGAAGAGAAAAGCGTTTTTCCTGTACTTCCGTCAATAAGTCACTTTGCAAAAGCCTAACATTCCCCCCTAAATGCTTTTCCGCATTTTTCTTGGCAACCGCTAAAGCCTTTTCCGAAAGATCCACCAAAAGCAGCTCCTGATAGGGCAAATGCCTTGCCACCGAAATCCCGATACAGCCGCTGCCCGTGCATAGATCCAAAATATTTAAAGAAGAAGAATTTGCTCCATTTTCCACATCATCCTCATGCTTATTCGAAACATGCTCCGAATTTTTCTTTTCCGCATTTCGCTTTTCCGCATAAGTTTTTTCACCCTGTTTTACCAAGTCTGCATAGTCTTCCAAGACCAAGTCCACTAAACACTCCGTATCTGCCCGGGGAATCAGTACATCTTCATTGACAAAAAAATCCAGTCCGTAAAAGCTCTGCCTTCCCAGAATTTGCGCCAAGGGAATCCGCCTTCTTCTCTTTTCAAAGTTTTCATAAAAGGAATGAAGCTTTTGCAAAATTTCCGTTTGTTCAATGCCTGCCTTGCATAAGGGCTCCTGCTTTCTAAGGAGATAGCCGGCGGTATTCAAAGAAAAGCTCTCCTGTAAAAGGAGGCGGACTTCCAGTGCCGCCTCCTCTTCTTCCACCCCTGCTTCCACAAGAAGCTGCTTCCCCCTTATTTCTATTTTTTGCAAGCTTGCTTCCTTAAATTTCGGAAAGCCCAGACCTTCCCGGGAAGCCGTCCAATCTTCCATCACGCTTCCCTTTCCTCAGAAACCGTCTGCTCTGAAACCACATTTTCCGAAATCACATTTTCCGAAACCGTATTCCCCGAAGCCGATTTCGAAGCCACCTGCTCTGAATTCACATTCCCCGAAGACATCTGCTCTGAAAACACCTTCTCCGGAAAGGCTTTCTTCTGAAAGGCTCTCCAGTCAAAGACCCGCTCCACCGCCGCAATGGCCACTTCCACCTCATCCCGCTCCGGCTCCTTGGTGGTTAAGCCCTGCATCCACATACCGGGAATAAAGAGCAGTCGGGTAATGGGATTGTCCACCATTCCCACCAGACGAAGTACCTCATAGCTGATGCCCGCAATCACCGGAATCAAAAGCAGTCGGGAAAGAATCTTTAAATACAGGCTGTCAAAGCGCAAAAACATAAATAAAAAGATAGAAATCATCATGACATAGACAATAAAACTGGTACCGCAACGCTTGTGCTCCTTGGAAGAAGCCATCACATTGTCTACAGTCAAGTCCAGCCCATGCTCCACACAGTTAATGCATTTGTGCTCCGCCCCATGGTATTCAAAAGTCCTGCGAATATCCTTCGCCCGGGAAATCAGTTTGATATAGAGAACAAAAATCAAAATACGAAGTAAACCCTCCAAAAAGGCCAAGGCCGATTCAATAGGAAGAAATTTCTTCACAAAGCTCAGTAAAATGGTGGGTAAAGCCACAAAAATAAACAGAGCCATGGCAAAGGAAAAGACAATTACCAGGGCAGAAAGTACCTGTTCCACCTTCTCTCCGAAAAGCTTGTCCAAAAACTGCTCCAGCTTTCCCGGCTCGCTTCCCTCATCATCCTCATAAAAGCTGGCACTATGGCTAAGGCACTTCATCCCCAATGCCATAGAATCATAAAAGGATAAAATCCCCCGCAAAAAAGGAAGACGGAAGAAAGGGTATTTGTCCGTTAATGACAGATACTCTCCCTGCATCACATCAATACTTCCATCCGGCTTTCGCACCGCAACGGAATAATCCTCCTTATTCTTCATCATAATGCCTTCGATGACCGCCTGACCGCCAATACCGCTATATACCTGTTTTTCCAAAATTCTTCCTTTCCAAAGCTCTTACTATCCGGCTATACAAAAAGATTTCTATTCTTTCTTTTCTATTTTGAAAATAATCTCCTAGCTCCAAGCATTTTCAAAACACACAGAAGTTTCAACGGGACATAAACGAATTATCTTTCCGGAATAGGAAGAATTATACTAAAGTACAGGGCTTTGAACAATCGTTCCCAAGAAAGTATCACGCTTTTTTCATATTTATAGGAACAAAAAAACAGGGCCGAGGCCCTGCTTCTTACTGCTGCTGCATTCCAAACTTCTTATTGAACTTATCGATTCTACCCTTAGCGGATGCCAGCTTCTGGTTTCCTGTGTAGAACGGATGGCACTTGGAACAGATTTCCACGTGGATTTCCGGCTTTGTGGATCCTGTTACAAATGTGTTTCCACAGTTACATGTTACGGTTGCCTGGTGATAAGTTGGATGAATACCTTCTCTCATTTTCTCCCTCTTTCTGCATGATTGCCAACCATGCGGTTCGTCTATCCCTCTTGGGGATTACTTAGTTTTCATAATACAAGTGCTTTCCTATAGGAATAGCGACCTGTCGGGGCGTACCCCTTAGCCGTACCAAGATAGCACAAAGTCTAAAGAAAGGCAAGTCTTTATTCCCAAAGATCCCGATAGATTATTCCCAAAGCTCCCGATAGATTCATGTTCACAATGTTCCTATAGAATGCCGCTATAAAATTTATTATTCGTAAAGGAATTGCTTATAATCTTATAATTGCTTATTTTTTCTTTTTCTTGTAAAATTTTAAGAGTTTAATTTGGAGGAATCGGTTAGGAAAATCCCCCTCCCCCGCCAGTGAAGGAGCAGAATTTTTTCATGAAAAACACAGAAGACAGCAAGTTGCTTTTACATCATTTTCTCCCGAACTGGGAGCGTTATCTTTTAATGTCCATCGTGCCTATTTATTTTATGCTCATCAGTCTTACCCAGCAAAACCCTATGAGCATTTTTGAAGGTGTACGGGAAATCATTGTGCAACCGGATATTTTGATTACGGACTATTTTGTGGTAGGCGGCGTGGGCGCAGCCTTTTTCAATGCGGGATGCCTCACCATTATTTCCCTGGGCTTACTCTGTATCGCCAAATCCAATTTTGACGGAAGCTGTATTATGGCCTCCTGCCTGATGTTCGGCTTTTCTCTTTTCGGAAAGAATCTTTTAAATATCTGGGCGATAATTCTGGGCTATGCCCTTTATGCCAAAATTCACCGGGTTCCCTTCCGAAAATATCTTCATATCGGGCTTTGCGGTACCACCCTTTCTCCGATTATCACCCAGATTCTGCTGATTCCCAATATTCCGGATGTCCTGCAGCTTCTTTTGGCGCTTGCTGTGGGGCTTGTCATCGGTTATGTTCTGGTTCCCATTTCCCTCCACACCAAGCACGCTCACATGGGCTATTCCCTCTACAATGCCGGTTTCGCCTGCGGTATTATCGCCACCATCGTCATTTCCCTGATGAAATCCTTCGGGGTAAAAATCGAGTCCCGACTGGTTTGGGATACCGACCACAGACTCTTTGGCTTCTACAGTCTGCTTGCGCTCTTTCTCGTCTTGATGCTCCTTTCCCTTTTCTTTGGGCGAAAGGAAACAATTCTTGGCTATCGGGATATCCTGAAGGAAAGCGGACAGGGAAATCCGGACTATTTAAAGAAATACGGAGACTATCCCACCATTTTCAACATGGGGGTAAACGGTCTTGCCATGACTTTGATTCTCTACATTCTGGGAGGAGACTTTAACGGTCCCACCATCGGTTCCATCTTCTGTCTGGTGGGCTTTAGTGCCACCGGAAAGCATCTGCGAAATATTTTACCGGTAATCTTCGGCGTAATTCTTGCAGGATTCTTGAAGGTTTGGTCCGTGCAGGATCCCAGCTCTACCCTCACCCTGATTCTTGTGACTACCTTGGCTCCCATTGCAGGAGAATTCGGCATTTTCTGGGGAATTGCAGCCGGTTTTCTTCATTCTTCCGTTGCCTTAAATGTTGGAATTCTTTATAATGGGACAAATCTTTATAACAACGGCTTTGCCGGAGGTGTGGTGGCCATTTTCCTTGTGCCCATTATCCTTGCCATCAAGGACAGACAGAAGCCTATGGCCATTTACGATGAAGAGGCGAAGAAGCTTGCCATTAAAGACAAGCTTTTTGACAAACCGGAGGTAAAGCTTCCGAAAAATATCTTTTGGAAATAAGATAGCAAAGAGAAGGGAGATTTCTGCAGAAAACAGTTGAGAGAAAGCGAAAGGAATTCTGCAAAAACATAGCATAGAGTAACTTTATGAATAACAATAGAGAAAAAGTCATTGTACAAACCAGTATTATTGGAATTTTGGCCAATCTTTTCTTGGCCGGCTTTAAAGCAGGGGTTGGAATTCTTTCCAACTCCATTTCCATTACCTTGGATGCGGTCAATAATTTAACGGATGCTCTATCCTCCGTAATTACCATTGTGGGAACCCGCCTGGCCAATAAGGCGCCGGACCGGGAGCATCCTCTGGGACACGGGCGAATCGAATACCTTACCGCAAGCATCATCAGCCTTTTAGTGCTTTACGCCGGTTTCACATCTTTGATCGAATCGGGAAAGAAAATCCTCCACCCGGAGGAGCCCAGCTACAGTGTGATTTCCTTAGTGATTATTTTCGTAGCGGTTTTGGTGAAATTTTTCTTAAGCCGTTTTGTAAAGTCCAGGGGTGAAAAGGTAAATTCCCAGAACCTTATTGCCAGCGGGGAAGATGCAGGAAATGATGCCATTTTATCCTTATCCGTATTTCTGTCCGCCCTCTTTTTCCGTTTTACCAAGATTTCCTTAGAGGCCTATGTGGGCGTGGTGATTTCCCTCTTTATCCTGAAGGCCGGTTGGGAGCTTTTACAGGAAACCCTTTCCCAGATTCTTGGGGCCAGAGCGGACAGCAAGTTCACCAAAGAGATTAAGGAAACCATCAATGCCATTCCCGGGGTTTTCGGCACCTATGACCTCTTCCTCCATAACTATGGTCCGGATACCTACCTGGCTTCCGCCCACATCGAGGTGGCGGATACCATGCACGCCGCAGAGCTGGATGCCCTCATGCGAAAAATCGAGCGGAAAATATACAAAAAGTTCCACGTGGTTATGGCGGGAATCAGCATTTACTCCCGCAACACGGAAAATAAGGAGCTCCTCAAGCTTCAGCAAGAGATTCATGACCTGGTTCTGTCCAAGGATCATGTTTTGCAAATGCACGGCTTCTATGTGGAAGAAGAGAAAAAACGAATTCACATGGATATCGTGGTGGACTTTGAGGAAAAAGACAGTGACGGCCTCATTGCCAATATCCGGAAAGAATTGGAAGAAAAATTCCCCGACTACCAGTTCCTGATTACCCGGGATTTGGATATTTCCGATTAAATGCTATACTGTAAAAGTGAAAATCAAATTCCAATAAGGAGCAAACATGATTATAACCAAAACCCCCTTTAGAATGTCCTTTTTCGGTGGCGGCACCGATATGGAAGACTATTTCAAGGAGCATGGCGGAGCGGTGCTCTCCACCACCTTTGACAAATACTGCTATGTGAATGTCCGGCATTTGCCGCCATTTTTCGACTATAGCACAGAGCTTTCCTACTCCAAGACGGAAAGAGTCTCTTCTCTCGAAGAAATTCAGCATCCTGCTATCCGGGAGGCTATGAAAATGTTGGATATGCAGAAGATTCGTTTGAATTACGAGGCGGATCTTCCCGCCCGTTCCGGCCTTGGCACCAGCTCCTCCTTCGCAGTGGGCATGCTCCATGCTTTCCACGCCTTAAAGGGAAAGTATGTGGGAAAGAAAACCCTGGCGGATGAAGCCATTTATCTGGAAAGAGTGCTTTGTCAGGAATCCGGCGGCTGGCAGGATCAGATTGCCGCAGCCTTTGGGGGCTTGAACCATATCGAATTTTCCCAAAACGGCTATACCGTAAGCCCCATCCTCATTTTCCCGGAAAGAAGGAAGGCTCTGGAAGAGAATCTGATGCTCTTCTTCACCGGCTTCACCCGCTTTTCCTCCGAGGTACAGAAGGAAAATAAAAAATCCTCCCCCCAGGACAAGCTAAGCCTCTTGTCCGAGATGAAGGCTTTGCTGGTGGAGGCAGAGGATGTGTTGCAGGATAAACACAAGGATTTAAATGACTTCGGTCGTCTTCTGCATAAGACCTGGGAATTAAAGCGAAAGACCGCAAAAACCATCAGTACCGACAGCATTGATGCCCTGTATGAAAAGGGTCGCGAGGCAGGAGCCCTTGGAGGCAAACTCCTTGGTGCCGGGGGCGGCGGCTTCCTCCTCTTCTATGTGGAGAAGGAAAAGCAGGGAAAGGTACTGGAAGCTATGAAGAACTTGATTCACGTGCCCTTCTCCTTTGAAAACGATGGCACGCAGGTGTTATATTACGCTCCGGAGCGCTTAGAGGAGTAAAAGACATTTGCAAGGTCTCTTACGATAAAAATAGCTTTTGATAAAAATAGAGGGATGGGAAATTTAGCTAAAGCCTCTCATACAGTACAGGTCTAAAATTCGGGCACGCTCCCGCTAAGTTCGCCCAGCGGGTAGGGGTACTAAGCGAAAAACAGCAGTTCCTTTGTTTTTCGCAAGTACCCGCGGGCTCAGATTGCCCTCATTTGAGACCTGTACTGTATGAGATAGAATCATGCTATGCTACATTTTTCCATCCCTCTATTATTTTCCATCCCTCTGTTTTTCTTCGAAGGCCTTGCAAATGTCTTCGATATACTCTAAGGAGCCCCGAAGCTTCTTATACTCCTCCGTGAAGGAGAGGTTATTAATATCTGCTTCTGTATAAGGGGCTCTAAACATTTTGTGGCCGCTGTAAATGGCGATATAGAGCAAATCTCCTTTGATATAAATTGAAAGCTCCTGTCCTGCAAATTTCTCGGAAAATACCCTGAGCACTTCCGGAGTTAAAAAGCGTCTTGTTCCAAACTCATCCGTGGCATAGATGTCAAAATGCTCATTGTGCTGAATGTCTTCCGTATCCAGCTTCATCTCCCCTTTTCCGCAGCCGGGATATCTATACTGGACTTCATTTTTTAAAAGAAAGGCTCTATCCGTAGGGACAATGCGAACTTCTCCCTGCACCGCCACCGGGCTCTTTATACAATACAGCTGTCCTGTAAAATCATACACCGTGGTGGAATGCTTTCCGCCTGTTGTATGATAGGACTCCAGATTTCCTATAAGGAGTCCTCTGTCATCATGAAAGAACAAAAAGGTATCTTGCAAATATTTTTGAGACTTTGGGGTGAACCTTACTACATCCTCCAGGGCAATTCCCTTCTTTTCCACCGTTAGGTCAGGATAGAAGTTTTGTAGCAGCGGCTCCAACACCTCCTTGGCATAAACATCCTGAAGGCTTTCCTTATTACTGAAGAACTCCGGCATCTTATGGTATTTTAGATAATAAAACAAAAGACCGCTACCAATCAAAATAAAGCAAAGGATCATACTGTCCCGCCCGATAAGACGAGGCATAAGAATCAGAAAAAACGGAACAAGGTATTTTGCTGTAGACCACCTTTTAATTTCCAACATTTTCTTACGAAGTGCTTGGAGTTTGATTTGAAACTCCGCACTGTCCTCCATGGCTTCAATCTTCTTTACATCCTCTTCCAAAGTTCCTAACATAGATGTCCTTTCTATTCTTTAAGGCTACTGCTAAACTATATCTTTGTTGTTAAAGTATTCCTCGAGCGCTTATCCTTTATTTCCTAAATATCTTTTCTTATTCTTCAAATCCCTCACAGATATCTTTAATATCCCCTAAAGAATCACGAAATCTTTCGCATTCCTCTTCATAGTTCATTTGCCAAAATTCCAGACTATTCAAAGAAACGCGAAACAGGGAATATCCGCTATTAACAGCAACATACAACTTGCTCCCCTTTAGATAAACCGAGATTTCCCTTTCGGAAAAATGCTCCGTAAACTTCCTAAGCCTTCCCGGCGTTAAGAAACGCCTGGCGCCCATCTCATCGTTAGTGTAAATATCGTATCTCTCATTATTTTGAATATCTTCCGTATCAATTTTCTTTTCCCCTCTTTCACAAGGAGGATAACGTCTTTGCACTTCTTTATTCATGAATTTGGATCGGTCCGTGGGCACAATACGGACTTCTCCTTCTATGGAAACAGGACTATTCATACAAAAAACCTGTCCTAAAAAATCATGAATATACGTTCTATTCTTTCTCGATTTTTGATGCCAGGCAGAACAATTTTGTATTCTAAGATCCTTTTCATCATGAAATTGTATTGCTGTATTTTGTGTATATTCTTCAGAAGAGGGAAGGAACTTCTTGACTTCCTCAAAGGGTATTTTTTCCTTCTCCTCAACAGTTACATCAGGATACCACTCCCTTAACATGGGTTCAATGAACTCTTCCATATAAACATCTTGAATATTTTTTCGCTTCTCCCTAAAGAATCCGGGATTTGTCTTGTAAAAATAAAGGAAAATCAAGACCGGAAAGGCTATCATAAGAATGACCGACGTAGATCCTCCTCCGGGAAGCATTAATCCTGCAAAAGAGGATAGAGCCATTAAGGGCTTCACAACAGCCCATTTCATCAATGCCAGTACCTTCTTCCGCATGGTCTGATATTTCATTTGAAACTCTTGGCTATCCTCCATAGTTCTCCTCCCCAGCTTTCATTAGTCTTCATGGATTGTTTCGTCTCTTCCAAACTTCCCGGTTCAGCTTCCTTACGATTAGAAAAGCAGGCAGAAAAATCCCAATATCCCGACTTTTCCGCCTGCCATACATACTTTTCAAGGCTTAAAGCTGTTTGCCCGTTCTGAGCAAATGCTTTTCTTTTCTTAATCCATATTGTAATCCAAATCCTTCAAATCTCTCTTACCCTCTAAATCCTCTTGCAGGAAATCCACCTTGCGAAGTCCCTTGATTCCTGCCGCCAGACTTGTGGGAAAACAAACAACAGCCTGATTGAATACACGTACATTACTGTTGACAATCCGCTTTGCTGCTGCCAAATCTTCATTCTCACTGGCAATCTCGGACTGCAGGTTTAAAAATTGCTTGGAAGACAGGAGCTCCGGATAATTCTCTCCTACCATACGAATCTGTGCCAATACATCATTTTGGTTGGCAATCGCACGGTTGGTATCCTGAATACTTCCCCCCTGACGCAAAGCTACCAGCTCGGTAAATACCTTCTCCTCATGCTTGGCATAGGCCTTAGCCACCTTTAACATTTCCGAAATGGTGTCGTAGCGCTTCACCAAGGTAATATCCACGGTCTTCTTGGATTCTTCAATAATAACCAAGTAACGATTCAGCATATTACTCTGTCCGATAAACCAAACAAGAACAATTACGATAAGGATAACGGGTACTAAAACCATATGCAGTTCCTCCTTTTTTCCGGTCGCCCTAAGCTCTTTTCCTAAGTTCAGGGCACTTACGTGCAAAACTTCTTTGCCAAAGAATTCAAGTAGATTTCTTAAATCTCGGCAGAAAACAGTAAAAAATAGTTTCCTTGCCTATTATACTAAGAAACTTGAAAAATTCAAGAAATTTCTATGATCTTCTTTATGCATGGATTCACTTTACTATTGAATTCACTTTATTATTGAATCTTCTATATGCTTAGATTGGCTTTACTCTTGCACCTGCTTGGAAAGGTTCGCAACAAAAGGAATCTTCCGAAGAGCGGTATAGAGAAGCATGGAAATCAACACACTCATTACCGCCTGAATGGTATTGGTCAGGATTCCTGCAGAGGCTACACCAAAATCAAAGACGAAGCTCTCCGCTACAAAGTATCCTGCAACGATAATCACTCCGCCGATAATCGTCGCCAAAAGAGCGGAGGAAAAGCTTTTCTTTTTGCCGTAGACGGTAGCTACCAAAAAGCCTTCAATTCCCTTTACCAAAAAGGTAATCGGCACAAATACCGCATAGCCCAAAAGCAAATCCGCTAAAGCAGGACCGATAGCACCCACCAGCGTTCCCTCTTTTCGTCCCAGAAGAAGAGCAGCCAACATAATCACCGCATCTCCTACATTGAAATATCCACGTATTCCCGGCACGGGAATCTTGGTAAACATCGTAAGAAGTGTAGAAAGCGCAATCAAAACCGCCGTGATGGCTATACCCAAGGTAGTAAAACCGGATTTCGTATGCTTCTGTACTGTTGTTGTAGACATGTGCAACTCCTTTCAGGGGATAAATTAGTTTTTTCTAACACTAAGGACTATATCTCTAAACAACAGATTTGTAAATATGAATAACTTTTTATTTTTAATATGATATTTTATTATCTATTTTGTCTTTATTCGTTGCTTTCCCATAAAACAAAAGAAAAATGAGGCTGTAAAAAATCTATTTTGATTTTTTACAGCCTCATTTTTCTTATTCGGATTCGTTTTCTGTGGAAACTTCCTCACCCTTTTCGATGCCGCAGATTTCCAAAGCTTCATCCACATTTTCCACAGGACGAATCTCCAGCTTATCCTTTACTTCTTCCGGCACATCTCGAAGGTCATCCACATTTGCCTTAGGAATCAGAACGGTCTTTACGCCGGCACGTTCTGCTGCCATCAGCTTCTCCGGAAGTCCTCCGATAGGATTTACCTTTCCTTCCAAAGATACTTCTCCTGTCATGGCAATCTGCGGGCAAACCGCCTGTCCTGTTACCAAGGAGGATAAGGCCACGGTAAGGGTTACACCGGCGGAAGGACCGTCCTTCGGAGTTGCTCCGTCAGGAACGTGGATATGCAGGTCGTTTTCCTTAAAGAAGCTTGCCTTCTCCGGGAACATGGACTTTACCAGACTGATGGCAATCTGGGCAGATTCCTTCATTACATTGCCCAGCTGTCCGGTAATGGTGAGCTTGCCTTCTCCCTTGGTAGCAAGGGTTTCGATAAAGAGAATTTCTCCTCCCACTGCGGTCCAAGCAAGACCTGTTACCACACCGGCTCTGCCCTTTTCTTCCACTGCTCTATGATGGAGAGGATTCATATCCAGATATTCCTGAAGATCCTCTTTTCCTACGGTAATCTTCTCGCCCTTTCCTCTTACCAAATGCACAGCGGCAATTCTGCACAGGGTATCCAGACGCTTTTTCAAGCCTCTCACGCCGCCTTCTCTGGTGTAGTCGGAGATAATGCTTTCCAAAGCCTCATCGCTGAGCTCTACATTTTCCGGCTGAAGGCCTACATTTTTCAGAGCCTTCTTCATCAGGTGCCGTTTACCGATTTCAAACTTCTCCCTTGGGGTATAGCCCTGGTACTGAATCACCTCCATACGGTTTAGGAGAGGTGCGGGAATACTGTCTGTGGTGTTTGCGGTACAAATGAAGAGTACATCGGAAAGGTCGTAGGGTACATTCATATAGTGATCCGTAAAGCTATTATTCTGCTCCGGATCCAGAACCTCCAACAATGCTGCTGCAGGGTCTCCGTTGTAGGAGGAGGAAAGCTTGTCCACCTCATCCAATACCATTACCGGGTTGGAAACTCCCGCCTTATGGATACCGTCCATGATTCTTCCGGGCATAGCACCCAGATAGGTTCTTCTGTGGCCGCGAATATCCGCCTCATCTCGAACACCGCCCAGGCTCACCCGGACATATTTTCTACCAAGAGCTTTCGCAATGCTCTTTCCGATACTGGTTTTTCCGGTTCCGGGAGCACCCACAAAGAGGAGGATGGAACCGGACTGCTGCTTCTTTAAGTTCATCACGGCAATCTGCTGAATCATTCTTTCCTTTACCTTCTTTAAACCGAAATGGTCTTCGGAAAGAATCTTCTCCGCCTCATCCAAGTCAATGCTCTTCTGCTCTTCCTTCTTCCAGGAAAGTCCTGTCACAAAGTCCATGTAGTCATAAAGCATACCCGCCTCTTGACCGTTGGTACCTTCATTTTTCAACCGATTTAAAATCTTTGAGGCTTCCTTCTTGGCAATCTCATTCATGCCGGATTCTTCAATCTTAAGCTCCAGCTTTCTTAAATCGGAAACCTTCTCCGGATGCATCTCATCCAGCTCTTTTTGCAAATAGTCGATTTGCTTTTGTAAAGCCTGCTCCTTATAGAGCTTCTGGTAGTCCTCCTGCTGCTGGTTTCTGGCATCGGAGGTTACCTTGGTGACCTCTACATATTCATAAAGAATCTGCTCCAGCATCTTGGTACGAACGGAAAGTCTATCCTCCTTAAGTACCTGATAGCGCTCTTCATTTTTCAAGCTGAGCCAGGGAGAAAGAATGCAAGCCACTTCTTGAATGGAACCGTACTGGTCAATCATGGTCTGCATAATGCTTCCGGCTCTAAAACGATCTACCAGCGTCTTTAATTCCGCCTTGATTTCCTTCAGCTTACGCTCGGAATCCTCCCGATCCAAGTCCTCAATATCACTTAATGGAGCGGTTTCCAACAACAGGGGCTCCCCTTCTTTTTGAGCCAACTCCAGAATTTTAACTCTCTGTCCTGTACGAACCACCACGTAGCCGTCTCCGCTGATTTCCGTAACACTTCCCTCTACCGCAACGGAGTGGAACTCTTCCTTTCTTAAATCCTTTGTATTAAAACTGTCTTCCTTTAAAACAGCCAGTAACACATGGTCGTCCTGTCTGATTTCCTGTCCTGCAATATTTTTAAAGCTTTGTACCTGAAAATAAATGTAGGAATGGGGAAGAACCATCATATTATAAACCGGAATTACCCGCATCACATTTCCTCCTCTATACTCTGTCATATTGTCTTTCGCTCGTTCTATACCGTTTTGCGACTCTGCACTCTGCTCCACTGCGTTTTGTCCTGTGCTATGTGCCGCTGTATTCGATTCTGCGTTCCGCCCTGCACTTCGAGTTTCTGTATTCTGCCCTGTGCTCCGGGCTGCTGTATTTGATTCTGCGCTCTGATCCGCTTTGTTCTGTTCTTGCCTTGCATGGCTCTGCTCTACCGTCTCAGGCGCTACGGCATTATGCCCTTCGGTGTTTTGTACTCCGATACTTTGCCCGCCGAATTTTTGTCCTACAGAGTTTCGTGCTTCAGAACCTTGCCCTTGGGCTCTTTGTCCCGGAGAGCTTTGTGCTTCATTTCCCTGCTTAGAATTCTGCTTTTTTAGCACTTCCTGAGGAATTTCTCGGGAAATGGCAGAAATCCGTCCCCTTTTCTTCTTCTTTAAAAGGGAACGGATTTGTTCCAAAACATCTTGCATGCTCATATACATATCCCTTCTGAAACAAGGAAAAAGCTTCTACTCTTCTTCCTCATTCCTTTACTTTTTGTCTCATTTGTTAGCAATCGTCAATTTCGAGTGCTAAACCTTTTCAAAGAATAACACCCTCCTAAGAGGGTGTCAAGGTCTTTAGAAATTCTTTCGATTTCGACTGTTTGTTAGCTCTTTACGAGACCTATTCGGAGGATAAATCCCTTCCTTTTCTTCCAAATCTTTATTCAGAAGTGTGTACCTTTCCTTATGTTCCTACCGCTTATTCGGAGGATAAGTCTTTTCCTCTTCTCTTATAAAAATATAGGCTGATGCCAAAGAGGGAAAGGCTGAAGGACACACCGAAGAAAAACATTCCGCTTTCATCTCCTGTAGCCACATTTCTGGCCGTACGATAAATCTTGGTACAAATCTTCGGAATCTCCACTATCGGATTAAAAATTTCCAGCTTCTTTACCCCTAAAACGCCGGGATCATGGCTCACAATAGGAGCGGGGGGCTTTCCGCTTTCCCCGGGAGGCTTACCCGGTCCGGGCGGAGTGTTCGGATTCGGAGGAGTTGGCTCCGGCGGCACTGTCTCCGGGGGCGTTTCCGGCTCCGGAGGCTTCGGCTTGTCATAACGGTTATGGAAGGCAATTTCCCCTCTTTTCATATCCTGCTTTAGAGGATCATTTCGATCCGTTACAATCAAAACCGCCGTCAGATAGGCAGGTCTTGGATTTCCCGCACTATCCTTGTTTTGCAATTCTACTTTTACGGAAACCAGATATTCCCTATCATCATAGGTCATATATTCCGTATCACCCTTTTTCTGACGAATATCGTACTGATAGACTCCCTCCTCCGAAAAGGAAATGGGGGCAAAACGTTTCTCCTCCTTTGTTTTTCCTGCGCCTAAAGTGAGATGAATCTCTTTCTCATCCGGCACCAAATTAGAACCGGATATCACCGGTTCCAGCTCCACCGTAAATTCTTCCTCCGGAAATGAATCTCCCGCGGCATACAAGCTCACCGGAATCTCCACCTTTACCGGAGCAACAGCGGCATAGCTCTTCGGAACAAACAACGAATTCCCCAACAAAAGGCAGAGAAAAAAACCGATAAATTGTATTCTCTTTTTTCCCTTCATGCTTTCTTTCCTCTTTCCTTTCCTCCTACTTTAGCGGCACACTTCATTAGCGACTTTCTTTCCCCTTATCCTCACAATATTCTGATAAGTAATTATATTATCGGCACATTTTGC
Organism: uncultured Oribacterium sp.; assembly: GCA_963545375.1. GTDB lineage: Bacteria > Bacillota > Clostridia > Lachnospirales > Lachnospiraceae > Oribacterium. The sequence goes on along the minus strand of CAUUJL010000011.1, from coordinate 8 downwards.
AATTTTAT
>CAUUJL010000010.1:0-41327 GCA_963545375.1 uncultured Oribacterium sp. | reverse complement strand
CAATTATGGACTCAGGTCAGGGTGAGAGGGGTTGCATCTCGTTTTACAAGTGAGGTGCATTATAAAGTAAATCACCATACTAATCTTTAAAAATTGATTCACTAATCAAGATAATTTATTCACTATTCTTTTAAGGAAATACTAACTCTTTATCAACTAACTCTGCTTCCATTTCCAAAGAGCCGTTCCGAAAATGAGGGCATAGCCCACAAAGCTATAAACGTCCGGAATTTCCCCAAAGACCACAAAGCCCAATAAAGCTGCAAAGAGCACCTGAGAATAGTCAAAGACGGATATTTCCTTGGCCGGCGCATAGGCATAAGCCTTGGTCACAAAGATCTGTCCCACCGCCGCACTACATCCTGCCAAAATTAAAAAGATAGTCTGCTGTGCAGTCATCGGCTTGTATTGCAAAAGAAAAAAGGGAAGCAATATCAAAACGGAAAACATCGAAAAAGAAAAAACCACTACCGGTCCTTTCACTCCGCCCAAGCCCACCTTTCGCACATAGGTATAGGCTGTTCCCGCCGAAAATCCCCCTAAAAGTGCCACCAGCGCGGGAAGTCCCACAATTCCCTGCCCGGGCTTCACTACAAAGGCTGCTCCCAGCAAAGCTAAAAGCACGGAAACAATCGCCATCTTATTGGGTTTTTCTCCCAAGATAAAAATAGACATCACTATGGCAAAGAAGGGTGCCATTTTCTGTAAAATACTGGCATCTCCCAGCTTCAGATACGTAATGGCCCAGAAATTACAAAGAATCCCCAAGGTTCCAAAACAGCAACGAAGCAACAAAGGAATTCTAAGCTCCTTGGGTACAGAATAACGTATTCCCTGTTGCCGCATCATCACAAAGGCAATCAAAGCTGCCACACAATTTCGAAACATTGCCTTCTGCATGGTAGGTACATCTCCGGAAAGCTTCACAAAAAAAGCCATTCCTGCAAAGCCTGCTGCTGAAAGGATTATGGAAATGATTCCCTTTATTTTTCGTTCTTTTTCTACTCTGATTTCTTCTTTCATTTGCACTACTCTACTTTCCCTTTTATTTCATAATCCACCGGATTGCCTTTTCAATTCTTTGCTCCACTTCACAAAAATGGTTTCCGGGATTTAGCTCAAAATTCACACAATAGCCCGAGGATTGGTAGTGCTCTACCAGTTCCCGGGTTTTTCTTTCTATTGTGGACAGGACGGCATGCTTTGTCTTCGCTTCCTCTGTTCCCAAGGAAAGATAGAGCTTCTCCGCTTTGCTCAGCATTTTCTTCTCCTTAGCAAATGAAACAAAATCCGGATACCAAAGAGAGCCGGAGACAGAGGCAATTCGAGAAAATAAAGAACTTCTATAGCCGGCATATAAGGCAAAAAGCCCCGCCAAGGAATACCCTGCCAGGGCATAATAGCTCGGCTCTTCTCCATGAATTTCTACAGCCTTAGGAATAATTTCCTTTTCCAAGAGAGACAAATATTCATCCGCCCCGCCAATAAAATCCTTTTCCGTATTGATTAAAGCGGGACTATCCCAGGGGCACATATCCTTCTGCCAGTCTAAGTTATTGATACAAAGAAGCGGAAAGCTAAAGTACTCCTTCCCTTTTAAAAGCTTCACCACTGCCTCTTCCTCTTCGGAAAAGCAGTGAAGAACCAGTAGCGGAGAGGATGATTTGCCTTTTGATAATTTGTCTTCTGAGGATTTGACTTCTGAGGATTTGACTTCTGATGGTTTGCCTTCTGGTATTTTCTCTCCCAAAACTTTTGCTCCCGTAGTCTGACCATTTGTGTTCAGTTCGATATTTGTATTCGCCTGATATAAATTCTTCTCCACCATACTTTCAAGCGGTTGATACAGTGTCACTTTCTTTCCCTCTACGGAAAAGGAAGATATTTTCAGCTCTTTTTCCATTCCTATTTTCTCCATCTCTATATGTACATCTATCAAGGTATCATACTCCAAATACTTTCTATACTATAGCATTGTTTTCCTTTTCGAAATACAAATCTAAAAAAAGCCGGAAATCATAGGGAAATTTGTAGATTGCCAGCTCATTTGTGCTAAAGTAAAAAAATACTAAAAATCAAAGCCATGATTTCTTTAGCAAATGTTTTGTTAAATATTCTAAGTTTAATTTCAATGCTACAAGATTACTTCATGATGAACTTACCAGATAAGAAAGGGGTTACTATGCAGAAAACCATATACCTTGCAGGCGGTTGCTTTTGGGGGGTAGAAGCCTATTTTCAAAGAATTCCGGGAGTGCTTTCTACCTGTTGCGGTTATGCCAACGGAAACAGCAGAAATCCCAGCTATAAAGAGGTTTGCCACAACAATACCGGCCATGCGGAAACCGTGAAAATAGACTACAATCCGGAGCGCCTGCCTTTAAAAAATCTTTTACGCTATTATTTTCGGATAATTGACCCTACCAGCTTAAATAAGCAGGGAAATGATGTGGGCACCCAATACCGCACCGGCATTTACTATGTAGAGGAAGAGGATAAAGAAATTATCCTGGCCTCTCTCAAAAAAGAGCAAGAGCAGTACAGCTCTCCTTTGGTAGTGGAAGTGCTTCCCTTGGAAGCCTTTGACTCTGCGGAAGAATACCATCAGGATTATCTGAATAAAAATCCGGAAGGCTACTGTCACATTTCCCTTGCCCTGGCGGATGAGCCCTTGATTGATTCGGAACAATATCAGCCTCTTTCCGAAGAAGAACTACAGGAAAAACTGACAAAAGACGAATATAATGTGCTGGTGAATAGTGCTACAGACCGCCCCTTTGAAAATGTTTATTGGGATACAAATGCCAAAGGGCTTTATGTGGATAGAGCCACCGGAGAGCCTTTATTTTCCTCCAAAGACAAGTTTCACTCCGCCTGCGGCTGGCCCAGCTTTGCAAAACCTATTGCCGGAGAAGTAATCCGCTATCTGGAGGATGATAGTCTGGGAATGCGTAGAATAGAAGTCCGTTCCCAGGGTGGAGACTACCATCTGGGTCATGTCTTTAATGACGGTCCAAGAGAACTGGGAGGCCTGCGCTACTGCATTAACTCCTCTTCTGTCCGCTTTATTCCCTATGAGGAAATGGAAAAAGAGGGGTATGGAGAATTGAAGAAATATATATAAAAATCCATCTTCCTTGCCTTAGTTGCCGGCGCAACTAAGTTCCCTCCAGTCCCTATACGCTCTGACGTTCCATCTGCTCTTCAAATCATATTGAAACGAAAACAAAGTATGATAAAATAGTAAAAATTAATGTTTGAATAGTGCAGAACAAAAACAGAGAGGATAACTAAACTCTCTTAAAGAGAAAAGGCAAGGAGGATGAAATGAAAGCAAAAAAACAACTACTTTTAGTATTATTCCTTCTTCTTAGCTTTATTTTCCTGTCTTGTGCAAAGGCAGAAAAAGAAGCCGGCGGGACGGACAAAACAGGGGTAGAATCCAGTGATTCACAGGAGCAGCAGAAGGACAGCAGGGAAGAAAAAGAAGCGCAAGCTAAAAGCATAGATATGGGAATGCCCCATATCCTTTTAGAAGAAATCGGAGAAAGGCACACGGATGCAAACTATCATTATCTTTACAGCATAGACAGCACTAAGTTACAGCTGAAGGAGGAGGGGGCAGAATTTAATGCCCTGAGAAAGGCCTTTGAAGACTATAACAAGGAAGTAGAAGAGCTCTATCAAAAGGATTTTGCAGAGCTGGTAAATATCGCTAATACTTCAGAAGAGGCCAAAAGGAATGTGGCGAACTACTTGGGAAATACTCCTGAAGTGAAGACCAATAGCGATGTTATTCGAGCAGACAAAAGCATCGTCAGTATTTTAAATTCCAAATCCATAGATTACACGGGAAGCGGAAGCGAGTATCAGCACTATTCTGTAAATTTTGATAGTAAAAGCGGAAAACGACTGGCTTTTTCCGATGTGGTAAAAGACAGAGACAGCTTCTTTGCTTTGGCTAAAAAAAGAGCGCAGAAATCCGCGGGTACAGCTGTGGAATTTCCTCCTGCACTTTTACAGAATATAAAAGAAAAGGGAGATGCACTTACTTGGACGGTAAATGCGGAGGGCGTTTCTATATATTCCGATATCGATCTTACCGGCCGGTCTCTTAAGTCCCCCAAGGTTCTTACCGTATATTTTGATGAAGGGGAGAATATATTTTCCGAAGAATATACAAAGACGGAAGAGGACTATGTAATCCCGCTTTTTGACAATATGTATCTGGATTTAGATGTGGAGGGAAGCGGAAAACGGGAGCCCGTTTATCTGAAAAAACAGGAAGAAGAGGGAATGTTTTATTTGGATATTTCCGTCGTTTCCGGCAATAGGGAAAGTGGAGCTGTGGAAGGCATTGACGGAACTCCTTATCTTCTCAAAAAGTCCGGAAAATACTACATTTACCTCTTTAAGGATGAAGATGACGGGGTAACTTTACTCTATCGAATCGACCTTTCTACCATGGAATTAAAACCGGAAGAAAACTGGTATGTGGACCTATCTGCCAGAGAATACTACTTTAAAAATGTAGACAATATCGAATATACGCATCTTCTCAAGGAAAATTTTACGGATGCTAAAGGGTTTTGCGGAGCAGAAGACAACGGCTTTCTCAGTACCAATACTGTAGAAATAGACTGGTTGATTGATGCGGAAGCTTATCCAAAACCCAATGGAAACCGATACAAAATAACCAGCAATCATGTTATCCAGGCTATTCAAGATGTTCCGGTTCAAGAAGTAGATGCAAATGGAAATGCGCTAAAAGAAGGAACTATCCCCACCGGTTCCTATCTCCTACTGATGTATACGGATAATGCCTCTTACATGGATATGCGCATTGTTGATGAAAGATATATAGACAATGTAGGAAATGAGGACTTCAGCATTTTTAACCTAAATGATTTTAGTCAATTCCAATACAATGGAACTTGCTACCGAGTACCAGTTGAAAGAGATACGCAGAATTGGACTTTAAATATCAATGGAAAAGATGAAAATGAACTCTTTAGGGGAATGCTATATGTTGGCTAATCTTGGCTAATGACCACTCATGCCTGCTCTGATACAATCTTAAAGATAGAAAATAATAGCTTGGGAAGACTGGCAGAAGATTTTCATACCAACGATCCCAAGCAAATGCATTCTACAATACTATCCAAAAGAGTAGCAGAACTTAAATCTACAGACTTTATGCAGAAGGGAGACAAAAATATGAATATTCTTTTAGAACGTTATCGCCAAGCTGCCTTAGAAGAAGGCAGAGAAGAAGGCAGTGAAAAGTTAGCACAATTAATGGGTATTTTAGCGGAAAAGGGTAGACTGGAAGATATCAAAAAAGCTTCCAAGGATAAACGCTTTAGAAAAAAACTCCTTCGTGAACTGAACTTAATGTAGAATCAGTTCTACTATCGTGCATGCTTTACAGTGCCCCAAGCTCAATCTCTTTTAATCCATGCTTTTCTACCTGTAAATGAATCCCTTCTCCTTGGAAGCTGATTTCCTTAGCCTCCTCCGGCAGCTCATAAAGGGTACCGGAGAGAACCTGTTCCCCATCATTTACAAAAAGCTCAAAGGAAAAACGGTCCAGCAAAAGTCTAAGCGAAAGCTCTTCCGAACATCCCACGTAAATCCTTCTTACTTCACAAATGCTGGCCGATCTTCTTGCATGACTTCTATCCACAGTCAAAATTCCCGATACAAAATCATATGTACAAAGGACATAAATTTCTCCTTGCTTTGCAAATTTCATTTGGAAGGCTTTGGGGACTCCAGAAACTACTTTTTGTTCAGAACTTTCTTGATATTTTAGGCAATCCTTGGGAGCCGAAATCTGTAGACTAAGGTCCAGAAGTTTCCCCTCTAATTCCGCATAGCTTTTCTCTTCTTTTTCACAGGAAATCTCCAACTCTACCCTATCTTTATAAAGCTTCTGAATCTCTGAAATAGGGTGCTGGCACAATCTGTCCCCTCGGAAAAACAACTCTCTGGGAAATGACATTTGCCCATACCACTTAGCATTCTCAGGAGCATTTCCACCGGCCTCGGGAGCCTGCATCCAGCCTACCATGATTGTTCGTCCATCCCTTTCCATGGTCTGAGGCGCATAAAAATCAAAGCCTAAATCCAAAGCCTGGGGCTTGGCATTTTTCATGGTCTTCTCTATCAAATCTACAATACTTTCTTGATCCGGCTCTACTTTGGCCTCCTCCCCCACAAAAGCAACGGTACAATTTCCATTTCTAAACAGGGGACTTGTATTTTTCATATTCATGACCGACAGAGAAAGCACCGGACGACCTTCCAAGAAAAAGAAATCCGGGCACTCCCACATCCCGCCAAAGTTTCCGTCATTTTCCCTAATCATATCTAAATACTGCCACTCCACAGCATTTTCCGAAGAAAAAAGCAAAGCCGCTCCAAGATTATCACTCTTCTTTCTTGCTACGGTTACCGCATAATATTTTCCGTCTTTTCCAATCCAAAGCTTCGGATCCCGAAAATCTTCAATCGTAAATTCTTCCGGCAACTCTTTTTCTGAAATCACCGGATTTCCCTCATACTTTTGATATTGACTTCCATCCCCTCTTGCAATGCACTGGGTTTCTCTACGAACGCCATTTTTTTCGGATAAATCCGTTGAATAATCCGGAGCCTTGTTATAATCCGCAGTATACATGATAAGATGCGAACCATCCTTATCCGTAATGGCTGTTCCGGAAAATACCCCGGTTTCATAATCTTCATCCGGTGCAAAGCTTGTCTCATGATAGTCCCAGTGGAGTAAGTCCTCGGAAGTCCAATGTCCCCAATGCATCGCATCCCATCTGGTGCTATAGGGATTGTATTGATAAAAAAGATGATACTCCCCTTTGTAGAAAGAGAAACCATTAGGATCATTGAGCCAGCCTATTGCAGGACTTAAATGAAATCCCGGACGCTCCTGTCTTTGGATCTCTGAAAAATGTGCCTTTTCGAAAGAGCGGGCAAGGGATAATTTCTTTGAAATTTTATCTGCTATTGGCTTCATAGTACTATACGACTCCTTCCACTCTTACTCCCAGCTTTTCCAGTTCCTTTCGTTCTTTTTCCGAAAATGTCTTATCCGTCACCAGCATATCAAATTCCTGAATGGAGCATATCTTCATCATCGCCTGCTTCTCAAACTTACTGGCATCTGCCAACAAAACAGACTGCTTCGCTTGCTGCAAAATAGCCTTTTTTAAAGCCACTTTTTCCAATGTGGGAGTACTCAGCTCCATCCTGTCATTGATGGAAGAAACCCCTAAGAAAGCGATATCAAAGGAATAATCTTTCAATTGATTCACTGTATAGCTTCCCAAAGCAGAGCCGGTACTCTTCTGGATTTCTCCTCCGCAGAAAAAAATCCTTCCCTTTCCGCTTTGCAAAACTCCGGCAACCATCAAGTCCGTGGTGACCACAGACAATCCCTCACGCTCTTTTAATAATAGAGCCAACTCCCTGTTGGTGGTTCCCGCATCCAAGAAAATCACTTTGGCATCTTTGATGAGTTCTAAAGCCCTTTGGGCAATACGCTTTTTTGCCTCAATATTCTGCACTTCCTTCTCCTGATAAAGCACCTCATCCCGCAGAATGGCTCCCCCATGAAAACGCTCTATCCTATTCTTTTCTTCCAGATATTTCAGGTCTCTCCGAATAGTCATTCCGCTGACGGAAAACTGCTTTGCCAAATCATCCACGGAAACGGAACCATCCTTCTCTAAGATGGACAGTATACTTTGCTGCCGTTCTCCTGATAATACCTTTTCTTTTTTCATGATTTCTCCCCTAACTCATTCCGGTCTTTTTCTCCAAAAATATCTTAACATATTTTATAAAAAAATGGCTTAGCTTCCCGAAAGAAACCAAGCCATTCTCAGAATTAGTGCATAATAAAGCTAAGAATAATTACTTCCAAACATCCTACTGCCCAGATAATGGTTGTGGTGATGGACCAAACACGAATCTGATCCTTTGCCTCACTTACGCCAAGAGTTCTATTTACTACCCAGAAGTAGCTGTCATTGAAATAGCTGAAGAAGCAAGAGCCTACGCAGCAAGCCAGGGCGGAAACCACAGGATTCGCTCCGGTAGCCAGGATAATCGGTGCGGAAATACTTGCCGCAGTAGTCATAGCTACTGTTCCGGAACCCTGGATAAAACGCATTACCGTGGAAATAACGATAGGAAGCAGGATAATCGGTACATTCATCGCGGTGATTCCCTCTGCCATATAGGTTCCCAGACCGGAATCCTTAATGATCTGTCCCAATGCTCCACCGCCACCGGTTACCAGCATAATGATTCCTGCAGACATCATTCCCTTTTCCATGGAAGAAAGGATATCCTTACGGCTCATATTTTTACCAAGAATGAAAATAGCGCTTAATAATCCGATACCCACCGCAACGATAGGCTGTCCAAGGAAGATCAGGATGGAGAAGATTCCGCTTGTCAGCTTCATCGCAGAAAATACGGTATTCATTAAAATCAATACTACCGGTAAAACAATGGGGAGGAAGGAAGAAAATGTAGAAGGAAGATTATCTGAGCCTAAATTAATTTCTTTTCCAAGCTCTGCACTACCGGCCTGTGCCTCCACAAGCTCATCATTCTCATTTACAATCCAGTTCATTTTCTTGGCAATATACTTTCTGGCATAAAGAATAGCCACAATGGTCATCGGGATAGAAAGAACCAGTGCCAATAAGATAAACTGTCCTACATCCACACCGAAAATTCCGCAAACCCCCAAGGGTCCCGGTGTAGGAGGAACCATGGTATGGGTAATGACAAGACCTGCTGCAAGAGCCACGCCCAAAGAAATCAGAGATTTCTTGGTAACCTTGGAAATTGCCTTTGCGATAGGAGACAGGATAATGAAGCCGGAATCACAGAAGATAGGAATAGAAACCAGGAAACCGGTAAAAGCCAAAGCCTCCTCTTCCTTATTCTTTCCAAATACCTTTAAGAAGCAAAGAGCCATTCGCTTTGCTGCTCCTGTTTCCTCAAAGATTGCTCCCAGCATAACGCCGAAACCAATAATAATACCGATACTGGATAAGGTATTTCCAAATCCGCTGGTAATAGACTGCAAAATACCGAATTTCGTTCCATTTTCCAAGGTGATGGTGTTCAAAGGCATTCCGCCAATTACACCAATCACTACGGTAGTGATAATCAGAGCCAAAAAGGCCTGAATCTTTGTCTTTAATACCATGAAAATCAGTAACACAATACCGATTGCCAAGCCCAGGAGCATTTGCTCTCCATGTAAACCGTTAACCATACTTTCCTCCTCTTCAGAAAAAGACTTTGCTTTTCCCCTTCATTGTTAAATTAACACTTTAGTCCTTTAATGCTCTTTTAAACGAAACACTTCAAGACATTAAAAATCTAGTGCTTAAACGCCTCCGCATACTTTGCCGCGAGACGAATCGCTTCTTCCATACTGATGCTGTCTGCAATACCGGTTCCGGCAATGTCAAATGCGGTTCCATGATCCACAGAAGTTCTTAAAATCGGCATACCGTTGGTAATGGCGATAGTTCTGTCAAAGTCCAGGGTCTTGGTAGCGATATGCCCCTGGTCATGGTAGAGAGACAGTACGGAGTTGTACCTTCCCTGTGCCGCCTGATGGAAAACGGAATCCGCTCCGATAGGTCCTACCACCGGATACCCCTCCTTCTGCAACTCTTCCACCGCAGGCATAATCTCTCTTACTTCCTCGTCTCCGAACAATCCATGCTCTCCGCAGTGAGGATTCAGGCCGGCAATAGCCATTTTTCCATCTGTAACCCCCAGCTTTTTCAAAGCTTCCAGACAGCGCTTCACATAATCCTTAATACGCTCCTTGGTAATCATATCCAGCATTTTCCTAAGAGACACGTGTCTGGTTAAGAAGAATACTCTCATGCCGTTACACTCAAACATGGTCAAAGGATCTTCCGTATTGGTTAAGGATCCGAAAATCTCCGTGTGCCCGATAAAGGGCACCTCTGCGGCCTTTAAGGATTCCTTGTTGATGGGGGTGGTAGCCACCGCATCCACCAGCTTGGCATTGGCCAGCTCGATAGATTTCTTAATGTAAGAAAATGCAGCCTTACCGCACATCGCGCTTACCTTTCCATAGGCAAAGTCCGCCATGGAAATCTCCCCTTCCTGCATATAGTAAAGGGTGTCCTTCTCTTCTCCGCACTCCTCTACCTTTTCAATCTTTTTCAGGTGAATGGGAACTTTACAGATTTCCACTGCCTTTTCCAAAATCTTTCCATCACCAATGACCACTACCTTTGCAATGTCCTGGATTTCCTTCTTGGAAACAGCCTTCACCACAATTTCAGGACCAATTCCTGCAGGATCCCCCATAGGTACTGCAATTACTGCTTTCTTCATTTTATCCTCCTTCTATTTCATTATTTTCACTTTTGAAACCGGCAAATCTTGTTTTGTAAAATCTATTAGATCTGCCATTTTATACAAAGAGCTTTTCCTTCAGGAAGGAAATGCAACGAATGATGGCATCTCTTCCTCCCTGGCTGCCGCCCTTCGTTACCATGTGCATGCCCGGGAAATCTCCCAGAAGCATTTCCCCATGAGCCGCCAAAGGTAAAACCTCTTCCTCTAAGCTAAGTCCCGCAGTCCGGAAGCGTTTGCAAATGGAAACCGTCACATCTCCGCCACTGCTGTATATTCCCTTAAAGCTCTTTTCCCGCTCACAGATTCGATGAGCAATCTCCGCAAAGGCCAGATTCATCTTGTTGCTGATTTCTTCGATTTGGCAGGCTCTGCTTTCCGCAAGCTTTCCAAGATCCACACGATTTTCCGGATAGATGCCGTCTCCCGTCACCGTGAAAACTCTATCCTTATCCACATCCTGTAGAATGGCATCCACCACTCTCTGAACCTCCTGCTCCCACTGCTCTTCCCCTTCCAAAAGCGCCTTGGTTTCCACAAAAACATTCTTGCATCTTTGGGAAAGCCACAGCTCTTCCAGCTGAAGTCGTGTATGGGGATTTACACTACCCACTACCGCCAAGACCTTGTTTTTCTCCTTCTTTTCTGTGGGAGGAATTCTCTTTCTCACAAGGCTTGCTGTAAACACACCGGGATCCACCGCCAAGACCTTTAGTTTGGAGGTTTCCACCGCATCTGCGATCAAATCAATATCTTCCTGGCTTACACAATCCACCACAATAATACGATTGCCCTCATCCGCCAGCTTCTTCATACAATCCGCCAGATAATGCTTTCCGTGCAGTAAATCCTTCATCAAAATGGAGGCAATGGGATATTTGCTCTGCTTTCGGAACAGCTCAGCCACCTCCGGATTATTTACCGGCGTTTTCGGGTCAATGGCAATGTCCGTCTTATGAAGCGGAAGTCCCTCTACCAGCATATAGCCTCCGAGAACAATACGAGAGGATGTGGGGAAGCAAGCCACCACAATAGCCACATAGTCTTCTCCAAGAGATTCCAGCATGGCATCCACTTCCGCTCCCAGATTTCCTCTAAGAGTACTGTCGATACGCTTACCGTAAACCTTGGTATCTTCATTCTTTAATAGATTACAGACATTGGACACCCTTCTGTATGCCAGATCCTGATCAATCCCCCTACTGTCCGTAGGATATAAAACGCAGTCGCACTGCTCCAGCATAGACAGCTCCAAACGCTCCGCATTCAAAACCGTATAAGCGCTGTAATTCATCTTTTTCAGTAAAACTCCTGTGGCATTTGCCCCGGTTAAATCATCTGCGATGACAATACACTTTGGCATTCTTCTCCTCCGTTTGTTAATAGCACTTAATGACTGTTCCTATGTGTTACTTCATCCGGATAAATGCACATAGGTATTCGTATAAATCTTCCATAGCTGATATACATTAATGTATGTTAATATATGCTAATGCATGTTAATATATGTTCTTTTATGTTTGTTTTATAGAAATATAAACATTCTGTGCATTACTGTCAATAAAATCTATATACATATGAACAAATTCGTAGATTTACATCAAAATAAACTAAGGGTTTTGGAGAAAATTCCCTTCATCCACAGGACTTTCTTCACAAAACAAACCAGAAGCTTTTATCCACAAAACAAAGCCAAATAAAATCTCCTCCAAAACCTCCTATCACACAAAAAAACCGCACTTGCGTACGGTTTTTTATTTTCACTATTTTTCTTTTAACTAAAGGAAAAAGACAACACTTCTTCCTTCAAGGGAATGGATGGAGCCGCGCCGAATCTGGAAATTGCTATGCCTGCAGCTCTGGCTGCCAGATCCATTGCTTTCGGAACCGTTTCTCCATTTAAGATGCCTGCGATAAAATATCCGGTAAATGTATCTCCTGCCGCTGTGGTATCTACAACCTCGGATTTATAAGCTCTTTGACGATAAATACTTTCCCCATCAAAATACAGAGAGCCTTCTCCTCCAAGGGTTAAAATAATTTTTGCAGTAGGATATTGCCGATGTAAGGCCCGAATTACCTCTTCACTATCCTTCGTGCTACTCTGCAAGCCTAAAATCTGTTCCGCTTCCACCTCATTTAAAAGAAAATAATCCACATATTCCAAAGGTAAAGCTAAGATTGCTTCATTCATAGGAGAAGGATTCAGCACAATCTTTAAGCCTTTTTCATGGGCCAGCTTCATAATGCTCTCCAACTCGTTAATTTCATTTTGCAACAGCAAGAAATCTCCTGTAGAAAAATGACGAATAGTATCCTCCACCTGCTCCTTAGTGATTTTATGATTTGCACCGCTATAGAGAATAATACAATTATCACCCTCTTTATCCTTTTGAATAATCGCCGTTCCTGTTTGTACGCTATCCAAAGACTGCACATAGTCTATATTCACTCCTGATTCCTGAAGCAGTTTTAGGAGAAATTCTCCGTCCTTTCCTACAGCTCCGGCATGAATAGTAGCAACACCGGCTCTTCCCAAAGCCAGAGACTGATTTAAGCCTTTGCCTCCCGGGAAAATGTTTAAGGCATCAGAGGAAATCGTTTCTCCTTTTTGAACAAAATGGTCCAGACTGTAAACATAGTCTATGTTTAAAGAACCAAAATTTAAAACCTTCATAGCTTCTCCCGTTATGCTTCCTTTGTCAGCCAACGTGCAAGATTTTGGAACAAGCGGTTGTAATCCTTCCACTCACAGAATTCAGGTGGTGCCCAGTGGGGAGCACAGTCCGTGGTAAACACAGCGGATCTTCCCTTACCGTATTCTCCCAAAGCGATAAAGGGATCATCACATACTGTTGCTAAAAGTTCTGCCTCGGGTTTTAAGATAGTCTTGTTGTAACCTAAAACTCTTGGCCAGGTCTTTTCTAATCCCTCAAAGATAGCATGTTCCTTCACAGAAACAGGACGAACCCCTTCACAATGCTCCATACGGTCATCTGTAGCAAGTACCTGTACCGGTAAAACCTCCTGTACGGCAGTGTCCTGCCACTTTCCCTTTGCATCCACACCGGAGAAAGTCAAATATCCTCCTACCATCAGGAGAGCACCTCCATCCAAGACATAGTCTCGAAGTAAGTTACAGCGATTTGGCATGATTTCACTGCGGGTAAAGGTTGCTCCGGGCAAAAGCAGGGTATTGGCTCCGATATCCGATAAAATAATCAAATCATACTGCTTTAATTCTTCCAAGCTGAAAGGAAATTCTTCTGTTGCCAAATGATTTGGAAGAAATGTAAACTCATATCCCCCCTCTTCAAAAGCTCTCTTAATATACTTCTCTCCTGTCTCGTAAACGGAAGTATAAAAGCTGTCAAAGCCTTTCACATGAGTGGTATAACTCATCCATGATTCACCTGCCAATAAAACTTTTTTTGCCATGTTCTTACTCTCCTTTTCATTCACTATTTGTTCTTAAAACTTTCACATTCCTTTTAATAGCACTGTTTAATAGATATTAAGCACTGTATTAAGCCTGACAAAAGTCCAATATCAGTTCTGCATAAATCAAGATAGACTGTAAGTAAGCCTCCAAATCCAGCCATTCATCCACAGCATGACACTGGGCAAGATTTCCCGGTCCAAACTGTATGGTGGGGCATTCCGCGATATTTCTCCATAAACGAGAATCACAACCTGCCGGAGAGCCTACTACCTTGACATCCTTTCCTCTGACTTCGGAATAAGCCCTCTTAAAGCTGTCCACAAAGGGAGAATTCTCCTCCATCTCAAAGCCGCCGCCAAATTGTGTAATCTGTATTTCCGGTAAATGCTCTTCCATCCAAGCATCCGATTTCGCAACTCTTTCCACTACATCTTGGAATTCTTTTACCACCTGATTGTGACTCATCTGATTGGGAAGATAATGCACACAAACCTCAAACATACACTCCTCCGCCACAGTGGAACCGGCAGTTCCTCCATGGATAAGACCTACATTTAAGTTTGGAGCCGGTAAAAGAGGATGCTTGTAATGTAAAAGCCATTCATGCTCCTTCTCGTTTAAAGCCTGAATCACCTTAATTGCTTTTTCTATGGCGCTGACACCATTCTGCTTGGCGCCGGAATGACATGCTTTCCCGGCAAATTTTACCCTGAAAAAGACAAAACCCATATGCGCCAAAATTAGCTCATCGCTGGTGCCCTCACAGACCACAACGCCATCCGCCCTCTGCCCACTCATAATCGCCTGCATGGAGCCGTTTCCGCCGCCTTCTTCATCACAGACTGAAGTGATTTTCACAGAACCGGAGAAGGGAATTCCTGCATCCTGCAAAAGCTTTACCGCCATGGTGGCAGCCATCAGCCCCCCCTTCATATCTGCAGTACCTCTTCCGTAAAGCTTTCCGTCCCTTATCGTAGGGCTAAAGGGAGGCGTGGTCCATTCCTCCACTTCATCCGCAGGCATTACGTCTATATGACCGTTAAACATCAAGGTTTTACCGGGCTTTTCTCCGTTAAATTGAGCGTAAACATTATATCGGTCTGTCTGCTGATGCCCCAGGTTTCCCTCTTGATAAAGGGAGAAGCATTTTTCAATATCCTCTTCCTTCATGGAATCCAAAGTGACTTCCGCTCCCATCTTTCTAAAGAGCTCCGCCATATAATCCTGTCCTTGTTTTTCCAGGCCGCCATCAATTCCATGCCCCAAATCATGAGTATCTATCGCCACGAGCTCAGATAGACGATCAATGTATTTCTGTTTGTTTTTTTCTAAAACCTCTTTTAAAGTTTCCACTGTATTCCTCCCGGAGATACTTATTGCCGACTATCTTTTCCACATTAGTCGTATAGTTTTAAACCATCTTCCACAATGTCCCAAAACTTTTCCACATCAATATCAATACCTACATTGACATTTGGTTCCTTCTTCATATAGCCGAAATAGTCACAGTTTGTTCTGCCGTAGGACTGAGAGCTGGATGTGTCCACTGTCACATTCATGGGCTTTGTAGTCAGAACCGTAGGGTCAATCAGGTAAGCTATGGTAATCGGATCATGTAAGGGACCGCCCTCCCAACCATAAACCTCTTTTTGCGTTTTACAGAAAAATGCCATTAGATCCGTAAATAAGTCCGAAGCCTTGTTGCCAACCTTACGCATCCGCTCCACAATTTCCGGATAACAAAGAGCCTTTCTGGTTACATCCAGCCCCACCATGGTGATAGGAAGTCCGGAGGAAATGCAAACATGAGCCGCTTCCGCATCCGCCAATATATTAAACTCCGCAGCAGGAGTTACATTTCCATTGGCGTAGGAACCACCCATAAAAACAATTTCTTGAATCTTATCCACAATTTTCGGCTCCATACGAAGAGCCATACCCAAATTCGTCATAGGGCCGGTAGTAACCACTGTGACTTTTTTCGGAGAATTCATCAAAGTCTTAATGATGTAGTTAACAGCATGATCTGCCTCAATTTCCCGATTTAATTCCTCGAATACAGGACCATCTAAACCGGTTTCCCCGTGGATGTCTCCGGCAATCACCTTATCTCTCACCATAGGGTGACCGCAACCTGCATAAACCGGAAGATTCAGGTCTAAATGCTGTACTAAATGTAAAGCATTTCTCTGAGTATTTTCCAAAGTCTGATTTCCTGCAACAACAGTAATCCCCAAAAGTTCCAAATTAGGATTCTTTGCCGCAAGAATTATCGCCACTGCATCATCATGTCCCGGATCACAATCTAATATAATTTTTCTTTTATTCATTCTTTTAACATTCCTTCCATTTTCTTAATCCTAAACTCAATTTCAAATAACATTCTCTAATTCGTAATTAATGAAGACTGCTTTTTCTTGGTGGCCTGAATCTTTACCGCCATGGAAATAGCCAGTACTACAATGGTCACAATATAGGGCATCATTAAAATAAACTGAGCCGGTATACCATAGGCCTGTAATCTTGCTCCTACGGAATCAGAAAATCCGAAAAGTAAGCATCCCATCGCTGTCAGCACCGGATTTGCACCGCCGAAGTACATTGCCGCAACCCCCATAAAACCACGGCTGTTGGTCATATTTTCCACAAACTGTGTACTATAGCCCAAAGATAAATGGGCTCCCGCCAATCCACCGATTAAACCGGATATCAACATAGCTTGATATTTAACTGCATTAGCTTGAATTCCCGCAGTTTCAGCAGCCATAGGAAATTGTCCTACAGCACGAAGGCGTAATCCCCATACCGTCTTATAGAAGATAAACTGCAAAAGAATTATAAAGATAATCACAAACCATTCCGTAAAGCGCCAGTCATTAAACAAGCCGTTTAAAACCGGAACATTTTCCAAAAATGCCATATGCAATTTTGGAATAGGAACGATTGAGGGATTGGAAAAGCTTCCGCTGGTATGGAAAAATACCTGAAGCATAAACTTGGTTAATGCAATAGCCAAAAGATTTATGCCCATACCGATGGCACAAATTTCAGAATTGTACTTAATATGACTGACAGCCATAATCATAGCAATGAGAGCTCCACCAAGCATAGCCGCCAGAATCCCCAGCATCCAGCTACCGGTAAAATAGCTCACAGCCACCGCTGTAAAGGCTCCCACCAGCATAATTCCCTCAGTACCGATATTTAAAATATTTGCCTGCTGCGTTATCGCTGCACACAGAGCCGCATAGATAATGGGAGTAGATGCACGGAAGGTTGCATAAATCAGTGATAGATTAAAGATTTTTCCTAAATTCTCTGACATTATTTATCCCCTCCTTTCTCTTTCTGATTCGAAGCTATCTCTGCTTTTAATTCCTTTTCCAGCTTTCTCCTCTGCCGAAGACTAATGACAAAATCCATGGTTGCGATAATAATAAACACTGCAGAGATAGTATCTACAATAGATTTCGGTACGCTGGTAGCCTGCTGCATAGCCATAGCCCCTGCCTTTAATACCGCCAAGAAAAAAGCCACAAACGGAGTAAAGAGCATGTTTGACTTCACAATTAATGCCGCCAGCATACCATTCGTTCCTAAATCCCTTGCAAAACCATCCAGATAGTATCCATGTACACCAAGAACTTCTATGCATCCTGCAACTCCACCAAGGGCTGCAGAAAGTAGCATCGCACCGATAAAGACTTTTTTAGAATTAATACCGGCATAATCCGCATGGGCAGGATTGGTTCCCACAGTTCTAATCTTATATCCCCACTTTGTCTTATAAGTCATCCAAATGACTGCCAATACCACAAGGATAGCAATAAAAACCCCCATATTTGCCGAAGAAGGCTTCATGATTTTCGGAATCGTTACCAGCACAGGCTTGGACTGAGGAGTAGCCACTCCTGCGCTCATGGGTCCACTAACCAGATAGGAACCAATATACAGCGCTACCGTATTCATCAAAATCGTTACACAGACTTCCGATACATTAAAATAAGCCTTCAAAATCGCCGGAATCAAGCCCCATAGCATGGCTACCACAATGGCCCCGGTAAAGCAGGCAAGATATAAAAGAGGTACAGATAAAAATCCCCAGTTGATACCGATATAAGCAGCAGTAATGCCTCCTAAAATTACTTCTCCCTCTACTCCGACATTAAACGCACCAGCCTTAGCTGCCACTGCAAATGCTGTTGCAGTAAGCAGTAAAGGAGTAAAGCCTGCAATGACATTTCCTCTTCCCAGTTTTGTTCCCAAAGCGCCTTTTAGCAATGCCAGATAAGCATCAATAGGATTTTCCCCAATGGCAAGAATAAAAATGGCGCCCACCAAAATCGCCAGGAAAAAGGTAAACAATATTTTCAAAAAGCTGTTCAAAGACTTATTCATTTCCCTTTCCTCCTTCCTGTAACTGATGTTCCGTCACGCCTTCTTTTGCCTGATGGTCTTCTACATCAACTTTAGGCTGTTGCTTTGTCATATCTTCTTTTACCTGATGGTCCACCGTGCCTCCCATCATCAGAAGTCCCAGGTTGTTTTCATTGGCTTCTCCGGCACTAAGCTCTCCGGTAATCGTTCCTTCGTGAATAACAATGATGCGATCGGAAAGGGATGTGATTTCTTCCAACTCCGTAGAAACCAGTAATACTCCTGCACCATTCTTCTTCGCCTCCTCCAAAGTCTTTTGAATAGACTCTATGGCACCGATATCCACTCCTCTGGTAGGCTGAGCCGCCACCAGTAGCTTCTTATTCATGGAAACTTCTCTTGCTACTACTACCTTCTGTGCATTTCCTCCGGAAAGAGAGGATGTGGGTAGCTTATAGTCTGTGGGGCGAATATCAAAGCGCTTCACCATTTCTTCAGAATGCCGGTCCATAGCAGCTGTATTCATGACCATCCCCCTGCTGAAGGGTGCTTTGTCCACTTCCACCGCAACTAGATTTTCTTCAATACTCATGGTTCTATTCAGTCCCCGGGTATTTCTATCCTCCGGAATATGTGCCAATCCCACTTCTCGTACTTTTTTCGGAGAAAGATTGGTGATTTCCTTTCCATCCAGGAAGATATGCCCCTTCTCCACAGGACGCAAACCGGTAATTGCTTCAATTAGTTCTGATTGCCCGTTTCCGTCTATACCGGCAATGCCCACAATTTCTCCCTCATTCACATGTAAGGACAGGCCTCGAATTTTGGAGCTTTCCTTTTGACTGGGAATCCAGACATCTTGTACATCCAAAATTCTCTTTCCTGCTTTTTCATACGTCTTATCAATATGTAGGAACACTTCTCGGCCAATCATTTTCTTGGTTAAATCCAGTGGAGAAGTTTCTTCTTTAGACACAATTCCCATATGCAACCCCTGTCGCATAACAGAAATACGATCCGAAATTTCCATAACTTCGTTTAGCTTATGAGAAATAAACACCAGAGATTTTTGCTCTTTCTTTAAATTATTTAATATCTCAAAAAGCTTTTTGGTTTCTTGAGGAGTCAAAACAGCAGTAGGCTCATCCAAGATGATAATATCCGCCCCTCTCATCAGGGTTTTGATGATTTCTACACGCTGTGCTTCTCCCACGGAAATCTGGCTAACCTTTTTATCCAGCTGAATCTCCATGTTGTATTGGTCAATAAAGTGTTGAATCTCTTTTCTTGCCTTATCGAAGTCAATCTGTAGTCCCTTTTTAGGTTCAAAACCTAAAATAACATTTTCCAACACAGTCAAATCATTGACGAGCATAAATTCCTGATGAACCATTCCAATCCCATGTTGAATGGCCAACTTGGGATCTAACTTGCCCATGGACTGTCCCTTAACAATAATCTCACCGGAATCTATGGGGTACATACCGTAAAGCAGTTTCATCATAGTAGACTTTCCTGCTCCGTTTTCTCCGATTAATGAATGAATTTCTCCCTTAATCAGGTTGAATTGTCCATCTTTTACGGCATGCACTTCTCCAAAGGATTTTACGATGTTTTTCATTTCTACAACAAATTCACTCATTACTCTCCCTCATTTAACTGATAAAGAAAGGGCATGGGATCCCTAAAGAGTCCCATGCCCGACACAAAGTTTCAGGCTTTATGCTTTCGGACCGAAACCTTCATAATTTTCCACTACAATCTCACCGGAGATAATCTTCTTGGACAGTTCTTCGCACTTATCTACAATATCCTGTGGGAACTTCTCTCCTAAAGACTTCTTGATTTCTGCGAAATCGGTTAAGCTTACACCGCCCTCTGCCAAAGACAGATACTGGGTGGAACCACCCTTAAATGTTCCCTCAACAACAGACTGAATAACAAGGTAGCACGCATTATCTACTCTCTTTACCATGGAAGTTACCACATGTCCGGGCTGGTCAGCATCCTGGTTTAAGTCTACGCCGATAGCATACTTATCCGCTTCCTTTGCCGCTTCCAAAATTCCTGTTCCTGTTCCGGAAGCCACATTCATAACAATATCAGCTCCCTGCTCATACTGTGCAAGAGTTAATTCTTTTCCCTTTAACGGATCTGTCCAAGAACCTGCAAAAGCCTGCAAAATAGTAACATCCGGATCGATGTACTTTGCCCCCTGCTCATATCCTGTGTAGAAATCATGGAGTACAGGAATATCCATTCCGCCAACCCATCCGATTACATGCGCATCATTTACATTAGGAATATCAGTTTTCTGTGTAAACATAGCTGCAGCAGCACCGGCAAGGAAAGAACCCTGATTCTGGGCAAAGCTGATGGATTCCACGTTGTCAAGATCAACGGTTGTATCAATTACCGCAAACTTAACATCCGGATAGTTAGGAGCATGCTCTGTAATGTAATCAGCGATATTGGAAGACGCACCAATAATCAGATCATATCCTTCTTCGCAGGCAGCCACTAAATTCGCTTCCCATTCCTGTGCCGTAGTGCCTTCAAGAGACTTTAATTCAATACCGAAATCCTCAACTGCCTTCTTCGCACCGGCATTGCAAGAGTCATTGTAGGACTTATCGCCTAAGTTACCTGTGTAAACGATACAAACACGAACGCCCTTTTTCTCTTTGGAAGCAGACTTATCAGAAGACTTTTCCTCCTTAGAATCAGCCTGTGCAGCCTCGGTTTTGTTCGCATTTGACTCTGCCACCTCATTTGCAGACTTTCCGCATCCCAGCAATAAGGAACAACTTAACAAGCTTGCCAGAATTACACTCAGACATTTTTTCATTCTCTTTTTCCTCCTTCACAAATATACACTTTTGCATCACCTAGATTATTTGTATAGGAAACTGTTTTCCTATACTTATTTTCTTATTCATAAGATATATCATCCGCCAGATTTGTGTCAATATCAATATATTTCTGTCGACAATTTTATCTGTTTTCAACTAAATATAATATTATTTATATACAGTTTGCACATGCTTCGCACTGCATATCCCTTTCGTCAAAAGATTATTTTTTGCTTTCGTCCAATTCCCTCTTATTTTTTTGTCTGTTTCTTACAATTATAACAAGTTCCAAAATATTAGGCTCCACCTGAAAACGAAAACAAAGGTTCTAAATTCCTTAAGTTTATTATATGATAAGCACAAGTGTTAAAGTAGGAGAAAAAGTATGACCATTAAAGAATTTGCTCAATTAGCCGGTGTGTCTGTATCTACCGTTTCCAAAATTTTGAATCATAAAGACGCAAATATCAGCCCCCAAACAAGAGAGCATGTCCTTTCCCTTGCAAAAATTCATAATTACAAACCTTACTCTTTTGTGCGAACACAATATCCCGAAAAAACCAGTATTTTCGGGGTTATCTTTCGAGACTGTATTCCCGACGACAGGCTCCTGAAAGGTTTAATGAATGTTGCCCGTTCCTACGGTTATGGCATAACAGTGCTGGAAAGCCATTTAAACAAAACGCAAGAATTAAAAAATCTATCCTTGCTTGCTTCCAGCAATGTTGACGGCATTCTGTTTAATCCTATCAATTCCAAGCCATCTTCCGAAGTTAATGCACAACTTAAGCAAAGTAAAAAACCCTACTTTCTTTTCAGTACAGAAGAAGATATTCCCGGTCCGGATTTTCTGCCTACCATTTCCTATAAAAGTATGGCGGAATTCTTGACCCAAAATCTGGTTCAAGCAGGACATTCCAAAATCGCCCTTGTGGCAGAAAAGGAAAGTCCTATTCGAAATGAATTTATTGAAGGTTTCAAAAGCTGTCTGTATCAAAATGCCATTCCTTTTACGGAAGAATTCATTTTCAGTAAAGATAATGAAAAATTTTACCGTCATATTTCCTGCGGGAGTATTAGTGCTGTACTAACTCTGCACTTCCAAAGTAGCTTTCAAATCTATCAAAGATTACTAAGCCGTCATTTGCATATTCCCAATGACTTTTCCTTGCTCACCTTATGTAAACACCAAAGCAATATTAATAACTTCTCCGAAATATCAGCTCTACTAATCCCCTTTGAAGAATTTGGAGAATATCTTGGTTCCTGCCTGATCAAGCATCTTGAGCATTCTGAAAATACAGAACAGGAGCGAAAGCATTTTCAGCCGGACTATCATTTAAACCACACTAAATCTATTTCCACCCCCGCTATGACTAAAAGAAAAAAAGTTCTTGTTTTGGGAAGTGTAAATATTGATTCCTACCTATTTTTCCGAGAGCTTCCCAGCCCGGGAATGGCAGCCAAGACCAGTCATTCTTCCAACTATTTAGGCGGAAAAGGGATGAACCAAGCCATCGGAGTGAGCAAATTGGGACATCACGCCAGCATTATAGGGCTTGTCGGGGATGATTTGGAAGCAGATACCATTTACGAAAGTGCAAAGCAAGCAGGGATCAATACCGCCTATTTGAAGCGTGTCCACGGAGAATTAACCGGCAAAGGATATATTTTCTTAAACAACAGCGGAGATTCCATCGTCTCCATCCTTTCCGGGGCCAATGAGTGTGTCAGTAAGAAACATGTTGAAGAGGCACTTCCCATCTTCAAAGACAGTCATCTATGCCTTCTAAATACTGAAGTTCCGCAGGATACGATCTTGACCGCTTGTCGTTTAGCAAAAAGCCACAAGCTCCCTGTCCTATTGAAGCCTTCCTCCATAAGGCAAATAGACCCGGAAATCCTTGCCTTAACAGATATCTTCCTCCCCAATTTAGAGGAAGCACAGATTCTTTTATCTACGGAAGAATCCCAGCTTTCCAAAAAGCTACAGAAAATGCAGGCTAAAGAAGCTTGCGATAAAGCACTTTTAGAACAGTGTGCCGATTACTTTCTAAAAAAAGGGGCAAATATGGTGATTATAACCCTGGGAAAACAAGGACTTTTTGCAAAAGGAAAAGGCATATTAGGGCTTTATCCCGCCAAGGAAGTTAAAGCAATCGATACCACCGGAGCAGCCGATGCCTTTATCAGTGCCCTAGCCTCTTATATTCTTCTGGACTTTCCTATGGAGCAGGCTATCCGTATTGCAAGCTATGCAGCAGCACTAAGTGTCACAAGAGAAGGAGCCGCCCCCTCCCTAGTGGATAAGAACAGCTTGGAAGCTTATATAGCAACGGAAGAGCCGGAGATTTTGGAATAATAAATATTTTGTATGCTATCAAAAAAAGCACACTTACCTCTTGGTAAATGTGCTTTTTTAGCCTCCAACATTCTTATATCTTAGTCGAATAAATGAATTAACCTTCCGTCAGATGGCCTGGTAAGATTAATTTTTCTAATCACCTCAGGGGACACTTTATATTCATGATTTTCATCCAACAGTCCATTTACTTCCTGCTCCACATCCGTTAACTGTGTATAACAAAAACCTTGGAAGAACGGAAGTTCTATTATGGCCTTTGTTATGGATTCATATCTTTCCAAAAATGCTTCTTCTGTTTCTACAGTATTGCCATATCCCCACTGTTCTTTTTCCTTTGTGGAAAATGCTATTCCACCATACTCAGTGAGCAATATTGGTTGCTTATCATATTGATATCCATTGGAAAATGCTGATTTAAATCCACAATGATATTCTTCCGTAGTCTTCATTTGCTCTATAAAAGCACTGTATCTCTTATAGAAATCCTCACCTCTTTCCGTATAGTCATGAAGTGTCAACAAATCTGTTTTGGTGTGCTCCCAACCATCATTAGAGATTACAGGCCTATATGGATCCAAAGATTTTGTCAAATAGTATATCCCTTCTGTCAAATACTGTTCCGCTTTTTCCTTTTCAATTTCAAATACTCCCCATGATTCGTTGAAAGGCGTCCAAGCAATAATAGAGGGATGATTATAATTTTGTTTTACTGCCTCCATCCATTCTTTAGTAAAAGCCATAATGCTTTCTTGATTGAAACGATAATTTGATGGGAATTCACTCCATACCAATATACCCATAGTATCGCATAAGTAAAGAAATCTCTCATCCTCTATCTTCTGGTGTTTTCTCACTCCATTGAAGCCCATTTCTTTAATCTTTTGCAAGTCATTTAGTAAAGCCTCTTCGTCCTTTGGGGTTAATCCTGTATCCTTCCAATACCCCTGATCCAATATCAATCTTTGGTATAATGGACAGCCATTTAGTAGGAACTTGCCCTCTTCTATCCTTATTTCTCGGAGCCCAAAATAGCTGAAAATGGAGTCTAACGCTCTATCTCCTTCTGCGATTTTAATTTCCAAATCGTACAGATTAGGCTCCTGAGGACTCCATCTTTTCACCAAAAATGGATCTATAGCAGGATTATCCAAATAGACTTTTAACTTAAATCTTCCTTCTTGAACTACTGCTTGAAGCTCTGTCACATCTATGTTCTGATACTTCACTTTCACATTGGCAAACAATGGGCATATAGATTGGTTTGTTTCAACAGAAGGCAAGCAAACTTCTTCAACAAGTCCTTCTATTTCTACCGTATGTTCGTATAGATGTGGTGTGATTTTAACATCTTTAATGTATCTTTGATTAACGACTTCTCCCCAAACACTTTTCCAAATCCCGGAAGTTTGTACATACCAACAAGCATAACTATATTGTTCCCATCTTTGCTTCCCCCTAGGTTGCTCCATATTCGAAGAGTCGATAGCCAAAACAGTCAATACATTTTCTTTATCTTCAATGTACTCTGTCACATCAAAAGAAAAGCGAGAATAGCCACCGTAATGCTGCCCAACTTGCTTTCCATTAATATAAACCTTACTCAAATAATCTACTCCCTCAAAATGCAGAATAAATCGTTTTCCCTCCAGTTCTTTCTTATTAACAGGCAAGATTCTCTGATACCATAAATATCCGGAATGATTCTGAATATGTACTCCACTTTCTTTTGTTTCCGGGCTAAAGGGAACTAAAATTTTTCTCTTTTCCGCTAAAGGTATGCCTATCTCCCAATGGCTTTTTTCTCCGGCTTTTTCATTGTCAAAAGCAAAATCCCATTCCCCATTTAATTCTATCCACGAGTCTCTTACTAATTGTGGTCTGGGATAATTTTTAATATGTTTCATGCTATTCTCCTTTTCCTTTATCCTTTGATACCACCCGTACTAATTCCTTGAACAATTTGCTTTTCAAATATTAGATATAAGATAATCATTGGCAAAGAGGCCACCATATTTATACACATGGGAATGACAAAATCGGGCCGTTCTATCTTAATCAACGTCGGAATCCCTATAGGTAACGTATATAATTTTTCGCTAAATACACAAAGTAGTGGCCATATATAATTATTCCAACTTGCGATGAAACTCATGATAGCAATCGTCGCAATGATTGGTCTTGAAAGCGGAAGGACGACTCTAGTGTAAATGATCCATTCCCCACCTCCATCAATTCGCACTGCCTCAAAAAGTTCTCTTGGTAATGACCTAAAGAAGCTATAAGTGATTACAAAATTCATAGAACTAGCCACAGATGGTAAAATCAAACCGCTATAGCTATCAATCAGCTTTAATTTGCTCATTAATACAAATAAAGGAATAATCGTTGCCTCACTGGGAACCAGAATTCCAATAAGGAAATAAAAATAGAAAAAACTACTTCCTTTAAAGGAAATATGAGCGATGCTATACGCCGCTAAGGTAGACACAAGAACAGACAATGCAGTGGTCACAACAGCGACAATCAGACTATTACAGAACCATCGAAACACTCCTGTTTTCAATAAAACCTGAGGATAATTTTGTAATGTATAGGGTGGTGTAAACCAAGAAAATACATTATGAAATTGTTTTCCTTCGTATTGAATGGAACAAAACAGCCCCCAAATAATCGGAGCAAGCATAATCAAAGCGATAAGTAAGGAGAGTGCAGAAATAAGCTTGCTTTGTATTGTTTTCGTTCTATTTCTCATACTCAACCTTCCTCTTGTCTTCCAAAGCGTCTTTGAATAAATACCAAAAGACATAAAACAACAAATAAGAAATACGACATTGCAGAGGCATAGCCTAGTTTATTCTTTTCAAAAGCTTGTTGATATATGTATTGTATTAAAGAACGGGTAGTATTAGCAGGACCTCCACCTGTCATCAAATAAATTTGTCCAAAAACTTTAAAGCTGGCAATAATTTGGAGCATCATCACAAGGAAAATTGTCGGTTTTAATAGCGGTACAGTAATCTTCCAAAATATTTGGAATGGTGATGCACCATCTACTTTTGCAGCATCGTACAAGACCTCAGGTATATCTTGTAACGCAGCCAAGTAGAGCAACATAGAAAATCCTATAGTCCACCATAAAGTCATGGCAACTAAGCTAAACCACACTTTATTGGAATCTTGTAACCATAAAATCTCCTTCTGGCTATTC
Organism: uncultured Oribacterium sp.; assembly: GCA_963545375.1. Taxonomy (GTDB): domain Bacteria; phylum Bacillota; class Clostridia; order Lachnospirales; family Lachnospiraceae; genus Oribacterium. Next base: position 14,643 of record CAUUJL010000010.1, on the reverse strand, counting down.
AAGAAATGAAAAGCCCGCAAAAGGCCATTTAGTAAGCCACGGTAAGGCGCAAAAACAAAGCTGGCCAAGTAAGAGGCAACAGAAACCGATAGCACCCCGGGTAAGTAATATGCCGTCCTTAAAAAACGTCTGAAGCAAACTGCCCTGTTTGCCAATAATGCAAGGATAAATGATAAAATAACCAAGAATGGTACAGAAAAAATTACAAATTTCACAGTGTGAATGCAGGATAAGTAGAAGTTCTTATCCTGCATCATCTTTTTATAATTTTCTATACCAACAAAGCCGGTCTTTCCCATCAAATTCCAATTGCATAAGCTAACATATATTCCTTGAAAAACAGGGAATATTGTAAAGATAGAATAGAGCACGAAGAAAGGCATAATAAATAATATTGCCACAGCTTGCTTTTTCCCTATTTTATGTTTGTTATATGGAGCAGATAGCAATCTATTCATGGTTTACCTACTATTCTTTGATGGTTTACGTTTAATCTAAGTTATTTTCTACAGCCTCTTGAAGAGCAGTTCCGGCTTCATCTAAGGAACTGTTTCCTGTTAAATATGCGCCTACTGCATCCATCAAATCTTTTTTCATTCCACCATAATAATGTTCACTCTGTGGTGCATATTTTGCATACTCCAACTCAGAAATTACATTATATCCCTTGAGTTTTTTATACTCTTCACTCTGGTTGGCTTCATTTGCAGAAGGAATCTGTCCGGATCCTGCCCAAACGATACCTCCGTCTTTTGACGCATATACCATAAATTGAACTGCAGACAAAGTCTCTTCTTCTGTTCTCTTTTCTTTTTTGGGAAGAATCAAAGTATGGGAATCAGCCCAACAATATGGCTTATCGCCAAACAGTAGTGGAAAAGTTGTGTTATTAAACTTAAGATTTTCCGTCTGCTCGTACGCTCCGGTTAACCAAGTACCGCCAAAAAGTATAGCCGCTTTACCGGATTGGAATAAAGCCTGGCTATCATCGATACCGGGAAGAATATAGCCCTCTTTATAAAGCACTTCCAGTTCCTCTAGAGCTTTTTTACCAATCTCTACATCTAAGGTGTTCTTTCCTTCTGCATTGATGAAATCCGTTCCACCCATTTGGAAATAAATTGCATACCACGTTCTAAATGGATCATCTCCGGACTGCGTTAATCCCAATGGAGATATTTCGGCAGGTAATTTTTCTTTACACCGTTTTAAAATATCCTTAAATCCCTCCATGTCCTTCACATTAAGAAGTTCCTCTTCAGTAACACCCGCTTCTTCCAGAAGGCTGGTGTTGTAATACATTACCTCAGCATGGGTATCCAAAGGAATGGCATAGGTTTTACCATTAATGCTTACGGAATCAAGACTAGATCTCTGATAATCCTTTGATAAATCAATGTTCAGTTTCTTCAAATAATCATCTAATGGCTCCGCAACACCACTCTGGGAAAGCTCATATAATTTGGAAACATGAGAGATACCAATATCCGGACCTTTTCCGGCAGCTACAGCTGTCTGTAACTTCGTATAATAATCATCCCAAACAAGCGTAATGATCTCCACCGGATTTTTAGGATTAGTTTGATTATATTGGTCTTTTATTTGTTTAAACCAATCTCCATCTCCTCCGGTAAATAAGGACCAAAAGCTTAAAGTACCCGCAGGAACAGTAACCTCTTCAGGGTTATCCACAGTTCCGGTTCCATTTGTTGTCTCTTCTGTTTTCCCTGCTTCTTCTGCTTTTGTCTCCATCTGAGCTTGTGAAGCGGAATCTTTGGCCTCTTGCGTAGCTCCTCCACATGCGGACAATGCCATTCCTGCCACAAGTGATAGACTTAGAAATAGACGTTCTTTTCTTTTCATACCATATCCTCCTTTGTTATGAAAATATTGTTGTACCAAGCAAATGCTTTGGTATGGATGCCGAAACTCTATACACTAATTCTCTTTCACATAATTCTGTCCCAGCTTATTTGGTGCTCTGAGATCTTTCCTACAAACCGTTAGAACAATCACTAAAACATAAGGCAGTGCACTAAAGAGTTCACTGGGTATGGTGCTCATACCCAAAGCTTTTACATAAACGCCAATAGCCTCTGATACGCCAAATACAGCGCCGAAAATCAATGCCCCTACAGGGTTCCAGTTTCCTAAAAAGCAAATTCCAAAAGCAATCCAACCACGACCGCTGATGATTTCAGATGTATACATCCCCACGTTACATAAAGAGTAGTACGCACCTGCAATTCCTCCCAAACAACCGGCCACTGCTACTGCCACAAAACGAATCTTTAATATATCTATTCCTGCAGTATCAACGGCTTCCGGATTCTCTCCACAGGATCTAAGGGTAAGCCCCAATGCTGTATGATTCATCACAAATAAAATAATCGGAATCCATAGATATGCCAGATAGGTAATAATATTTTGGGAAAATAGAATTTTACCGATAAAAGGGATTTGACTTAGCAAAGGGATCTGTATTGTGGAAAGTACATCTACCTTTAAAGGGGTGGTCTGGATACCGAAAATAACTCGATAGAAAAAAGTACAAAACCCTGTTACTAAAATGGAAATTGCTGTTCCCATTACAATCTGATGCTGGTTCATATATACAGTGGTTAAAGCATAGAGAAGCGCAACCATGAGGCCACACACCATGGCAAGCAAAAAGCCAAGATATATATTCCCACTAATGTACGCTCCTATGAATCCCCCCCATGCCCCGATGAGAAAAATTCCCTCTACAGCAGTAACCATCATTCCTGTTCTCTCTGCAATTACCTCTCCAAGCGCACCAAGAATAAGAGGAGTACTCATAAAAAATGCTCTTGCCAAAAGGCTTGTTATATTGTTCATTCTAGGCCTCCTCTGTCGCGATTCTCTTTTTCTTAAGCTTATTTAATTCAGCCTTTCTTCTAAAGTAGAAAGACATAAGCACAAAGAGCATTACAAACCCCTGTAGCAAATCAATTACACTGGCAGGAGCATCCGTTGAATGTCCCAATGCCGTTCCTCCAACTTGCAAAAAGCCAAATAGCAGCGAAGCCGGTACAACCGCAAGTGGGTGAGCATTGGCTAAAATGGCGATTCCGATTCCGTAAGATCCTATCTGCGTATCAAAGCCGGTAAGAAGCATATGCTGCATTCCATTGATTTCCACCAGTCCTGCAAGTCCTGCAATAGCACCGCTAATGGCAAAGGCAAGCATATATTGATGTTGAGGACTGATTCCGGACATTCTGGCAGCATCCTGATTTAAACCGGTTGCCCGAATTCTAAATCCTAAAGAAGTCTTATAAAGTACATACCAAACCAATACTGCAACCAGCAAAGAAATAACTATTCCCAAGGAAACAGAGGTGCCCGGAATAATTTTTGGCAGCCAGGTGCTTTTATCCAAATAGTCTGTTTTCAAATACTCATGTTTTGATTCCTGTAAACCGGTTCTGAGCAATAGCTGCATAACATATTGGATAACATAGGTGGACATCATACTAATCAAAAATTCATTAGCATTGAATTTTGCCTTTAAAAATCCAATGATAAATCCAACAACAGCACCGCCCAAAATAGCAGCCACTCCTGCCAAAAAAATTACAATTGGTCCCGAAAGTTTCCCTCCCAGCGCTAGAGATACTGCCGATGCACAAATGCAGCCGGAATAGAACTGCCCCTGCGCTCCAATATTATACAGATTAGCTTTATAGGTGAACGTAAAAGCCAAACCGGTTAAAATAAGAGGAGCCGTTTTAATTAAAATATTTCCCATATTGTATGTGCTGGAAAATGTTTCTGAAAACATTACCTTTAAAGCTTGAAATGGGTTTACTCCCAGCAATGGCAAAAAACTAAAACTAATAGCCAGACCTAAAAGGATTGCGAAAAGAATCCAAAGTAAAAAATCACAAAGAATCTCTTTCTTTTTCATTTACGCCTCCTTCAATTCATAGCCTGCCATCAACAACCCTATCTGTTCTGTGCTAAGCTCTCCATTTTGAAAAATCCCCATGATTTTTCCTTTGTATAAAATAGCAATCCTATCGGAAAGAGCAAAGATTTCCGATAGCTCTGTAGATACCAGTAGAATGCTCTTTCCCTTACTCTTTTCTCTCATAATGGTTTTGTGTACATAGTTAATCGCCCCAAGGTCTAAGCCTCTTGTAGGTTGATCAAATATAATCAACTTTTCTCCTCTATCCACTTCTCTGGCCACGACAACTTTTTGTTGATTCCCCCCTGACAAGCTACCAATCACAACTTCATGGTCAGGAGCCTTAACCTTATATTCCTGAATAATATTCTCCGTATAATTGTTCAATTCTTTCCATTTTATGATTCCATTTTTAACCCAGTTTTTAAGATAGCTGGCTTTTAAAAGAATATTCTCAGAAAGTGTCATTCCGGAAATCATTCCATACCTGTAACGATCCGACGCTAAGTATCCTATTCCCTTTTCAATTCTTTCTTTTACCGCTAATTGGCTAATCTCTTCTCCGTCAAGAACCACCTTTCCCGCATTAAGCTTTCTTGCACCATAAATCGCTTCGCAAAGCTCCTGTTGCCCATTGCCGGAAACTCCTGCAAAACCAAGAATTTCTCCTTCTTTAATTGAAAATGAAACATTATCCAGTAATGGAATATTATCTTTAGATCTTAAAGATACATTTTCTACCTCTAATCTATTTTTCCGATTATCTGTCCCCGTCATTGATGGTGCTTTTATGATCTCCAAATCATGTCCAATCATCAGATTGACCAGCTCTGACTCTTTAACTGTCCGAATCTCTCCTTCTTCTATCGTTCCACTTATTTTTCCATTTCGCAGTACAATGATTCGGTCCGATACTTCTAAAACCTCTTTCATTTTATGGGTAATAAATACAATCGAATTTCCTTTTGCTACATAGTCTCGGACAAACTCCATCAACACATCCGCTTCTTGGGGTGTAAGTACTGCTGTGGGTTCATCCATAATAATAATTTTTGCATTTAGGTAGAGTGCCTTTAAAATTTCAACTTTTTGCTGTGCACCAACCGTCAGATTCTTTACCAATTCTCCTGCAGGAACGTCAAAGTGATATTGGTCAGCAAGGGCTTGAATCTCTTTTTCTTTTTCTTTGAAATCAATCTTACCTTTGCAATGCCCCAATATTATATTCTCGGTAACCGTATGTGCCTCTACCAAGGAAAAGTGCTGTTGTATCATAGCAATTCCACAAGCCATCGCCTCTTTAGGAGAGCGAATTTCTACCTTTTTCTGATTAATAAAAATCTCTCCTTCTGTAGCATGGTAAAGTCCGTATAAGATTTTCATTATGGTACTTTTCCCGGCACCATTCTCCCCCAAGAGAGCAACTACTTCTCCCTCTTTAATCACCATAGATACATCATCATTTGCCAAAACCTTGGCAAAGCGTTTGTTGATATGTTTTAATTCAACAATAATATTTTTTCCCATATAATGCATCTCCTAAGGATTTTTATGAAAAAGGCAGCGTTAGATTAACACTGCCCTTTTATAAATCTATTCAGAAAAATACTGCTTAAAGTCTATTTTTCCATTTGTAATTTCTTCTGTAGCTTTCTCAACCGCCTGCTTACATTCCTCAGAGCACTGGTCTGTAAATATAGTTTCAAACACACCTTCTTTTACACCTACCTCTTGAGCACCTTTTAATTCACCACTTTTGATACCCTTAATAATCCAAGGATATACATTGGCCCAGTTCATGCTTACTGATGCCACTACACAATCACTTTCCTCATTCTTGTTCGCTGCAAATCCTACAAATTTTGCCTTTTTTTCAGCTGTTGCCTGGATTGCACCGGAAGTCGCCTCGTTGGAGTAGCAGAACACTGTATCAGCACCATTATCAATCATTTGTGAAGCCATTGCCTTTCCGATAGATACATCGGTCCAGGTATTCAAGAATGAACGATTCGCCTTTGCATCGGCTAATCCTCTTTCTTTTGCGGTTGCCACAGCTATGCCTTCATAAGTATCCAAAAGGTGTACCATGGCCAGATTAGATTCTCCGCCCATTGTTGCAAAGTTTCCGTTCTCCGTGGTATATCCGGCAATGACTCCTGCAATATAGGAACCTTCATATTCTTTTGGGAAAACCGGAACCATATTATCCGATTCACTCTTGGTTCCATTGATAATGGTGTAAACTGTCTTTTCGTATTGAGGCGCTACTGCCGCACAAGCTTCATCAAACTGACTTCCGGCAGCCATTACCAAATCATATCCCTTTTCACCGTATTCTGTGAAGGTCTGCTCAAATTCCTCTACAGGGACAGACTCAACTACCTCGATCTTGGTTCCCAGCTCTTTATCGCATTGTTTTGCTCCGGCATTATTGCTGGCATTCCAGCTCTGATCATCTACGCTTCCGGGAAGAATTAAAACAATCTTCATGTCGGAATATTCTGAGCCTGTCTTCTCGGCATTCTGTTGTTCACCATTTTCGACCTTCGACTCAGATTTTGCTCCCCCTCCACCGCAAGCAACCATCATAGATGCCAATAACGCTAAGCTTGCAGAAAAAAACAAACGATTCTTTTTCATAAATAAACCTCCTGTTTTTCTGTACTTGTATTTATGAACAGTATATCTTTTTTGTTTTTTATTGAATATATGATAAGTTACTGATTTTATTTGTTTTCTACATATAATTTATCAATTTTAGTCGTTTTACATATATTATGTATACAGTTTTCCGAAAATATGTTATTCATTTAGTTTTTTTGCAGTATTTTTGTATTCTAAAGGAGTGGCATTGTATGCTTTTTTAAATACTGTACTAAAATAGGTCGCGTCTTTAAACCCAACCATTTGAGAAACATCTGCCACTTTATATTGTGGCAACTCCAAAAACAAACATGCTTTCTTTAATCGAAAAGCTAAAAGATAATCTGAAAAATTATCTTTCAAATGTAATCGAAACAAGTCCGATAAATAGTTGGGAGAAATATGCAAAACATCTGCTATACTCTTGAGTCCTATTTTTTCTGCATAATGCACTTCAATATAATTCATCGCTTCTCTAACTAAATAATTTCCCACCTCAAAATTTTCTGAAAATACATTTTTTTCAACTGCTTCTCCATCACTCTTTCGTGTATTAAAACCAAGCTCTCTTAAAGCCATAAGAAGTTCTCTTGGATTAGTCGGCTTTGTTAGATATCTATATACCCCATATCTGATAGCTCGCTGCGCATAAGAAAACTCACTATAGCCGCTAAGGATAATAATCTTTATGCGTTCATCTTTCTCTCTTATTTTTTCTATAAAATCCAATCCATTACACTCAGGCATTCTTATATCTGTAATGAGAACATCAGGTTTTTTCTCCGAAATGGCGAGTAACGCAGAAATAGCACTTTCATAAGCCCCCACTACTTCCATTCCTTCTTGACCGGAAAGTAAAGCCCTAAGTCCTTGTCTAATTTTAGGTTCATCATCTACAATCATAATTTTCATGAAAAATCTCCTCTACTATTAACGGAAGATGAATTTCCACTGTGGTCCCATTATTCTTTTGAGAATGAATACTCAAACCATAGTTCTGTCCATAAATTAATTTGATTCGTTTCTCCACATTATTAAGACCAACACGCTTATTCAAAAATATATCTTGTATCTTTTCTACTTCCATTCCTTGCCCATCATCAATAACAGAAATTTTCAACTCTCCTTGCTCTATTACGGCAATAATGCAAACTTTACCTCCCCGCACCAAAGGTTCTAAGCCATGTTTTATTGCATTTTCCACAAGGGGCTGCAGGAGAAGTTTAGGACAAGGATAAGCATTGCATATTTCCTCTATGGAAATAGCATATTCCAAGCGTTCCTCCATTCTACACTTCTGAATTTCTAAATAATTTCTAATGTATCTTACTTCTTCTTGCAAAGGCACTAATGTATTTGCACCTGATATAGAGTACTTTAACAATTCTCCCAGACGAACAATCAAATCGCTAATGTCATCCTCTCCTCTTGCCAAAAGCATCCAATTGATAGTATCTAAAGTATTATACAAAAAATGAGGATTGATTTGCGCTTGCAAAGCATTTAATTCTGCTGTCTTCTGCGCCATCTTTTCCTCCGTAACCACATGAATAAGTCTTTTAATTTCGCCCAGCATAAAATTATAGGATTGAATTAAACTTCCAATCTCATCCTTTTGTTTCGTATGAACCTGAATGTCAAAGTTACCACTTTGTGCTTTCTCCATAGCCTTGGAAAGTTCTTTCAACGGCTTGGTTATTGTCCATGCGAGAAGAAAGCTGATTAAAAATCCCATTAGCACGGATATCGCAGTAATTGTGATTACTCTATTTTTTAACAGCTGTAATTGCGGAAAAATATCTTTCGTTGCAACAATAGAAAATAGTCTCCATCCGGTAATACCATTATATTGACCGCAGGCAAAATAGTTAACATTGCTCCAGTTAAATTGAAAGCTATGTTCTCCTGTATCATATCGTTCTTTTACTATGTTAAGATACTCTGCCGGCACACTGGTATTCGAACAAATTACCTGACCATTCTTATCCGTAATAAGAGTAATTTGATGATGGAAAGTACTTAAATTATTAATTAGTAATTGCATAAATATTTCGGAGTTAAACTCCAGAACAATGGATCCCTTCTTTGCCCCTTCCACCCATACAGTTCTAAGCAAAAAGATGGATCCGTCCTCTAGGCTTATCCATATATTTTTATTTTGCTTTTCTTTATCCCCTTCCGATTGAAAGAAAAGTTCTTCTAAAGAATTTTGACTGCTCTTATATTGATAAAAAATTTCATCTTGTTGATTCAAAACATATAAATTTTTAACCGAAGGAAAAACATTAATTTCCTGTTCTAAAATTAAAAGCTCCGTTTCTTCAAATGTCTTGACTTCTGTCTCATTAATTATTTTATTCGGAGAAAACACTAATCCACTAATAACGTCAATCAACCTATCTAAAGATTCTATATGCTGTGTTATATTCATATCAATAAGGTTCAGCATATTTCCCATTTCTTCTTTTTTATTTTGAATAATTACACTTTGTACCGTTCTGTAAGAAATGACTCCACAAAGCCCAGTAATAAGTACGATAACTGCAATAATTGTGAATGACATTTTTTTCCAAAGACTCATTTGTTACTCCTTGCCTAAGTTAATCCGTCCTGCTTTCAAGTCTTTTTGTACAGTATTAAGTTCCTCTATTACTTGCCCTTGTATTTTCTTACTATATTGCACGTGAAAAAGATCCTGGCTCATTCCCAGTGGATATACCCTTTGCTTGCCAAGATATCCCTTTTTATATTCGTCCATAATACATGTGTAAACTCTATCAAAATCAAATATAACAGATGCCAAAACAATGTTCTCATCTATAGAGCACTGATTCGTAGCAATTCCAATCATACTTGCCTTACCTGCTTCTTCTTGAAGTGCCTTAAGGCTTCCTTGCCAAACCTTATTAGCATATACCAGAACAATGTCTGCGTTTTCCTCTAACATTTGTTCTGTAATTTTATATCCTAAGTCAATATTATCCCAACTGTTGGTATATGCCCTTAGACAGTGAGCCTGAACAAGCCCTCTTTCCCGGGCAACGCGAACAGCATTTTTCTCATAAATGTCCAACATTTTCTTCATTGGCTCATTTGGAAATCCTGCAATATTTGCAAAAACTCCTGTTTTCGTTAGTTTACCGGCTATACAGGAAGCGATATAAGCTACTTCCTCCTCTTTAATTTGGACAGAGACTATATTCTTTTGATTAAAATGCGAACCATTGATAATACAAAACAAGGTATTTTTATATTTAGGCGCTGTAGCTTCTATAACGTCATTAAATTGTGCACCCGCCCCAATAATGAGACCATAACCCTGATCAGCATATTGTAAAATCTTACGTTCAAAATCTTTCTCTGCTATGTTCTCGATATATTCTATTCGCTGATTATTTTTTGCATTATAGGACTTAATACCCTCAATATTTGCCTGATTCCAGCTCATATCCTCCTCAGAACCGGAAAGGAGGACAATGACTTTTTGCGAGTAAGTCCTTTGTACAGAAAATCGAAGGCAAATAAGATAAAGAAATAAAATAGTCAAGATCATTAATGCACACAAATATTTGATCATAACTTTTCGACTATTAGTTCTCATAAAGAATATCCACCTTATTGCCCGCTTATATTACTATTCACCTTCTTCTACCCCTTCACCGCTCCCATGGCCAGTCCTTCCACGAACTGTTTCTGGCAAAGGTATACCAGCACCAAAACCGGTAACAAGCTAATCAGAGAAGTTGCCGCCATTGGCCCCCAATCCAAGCCCTTATCGGTGATAAATCCTGCAATAACCACGGGCAATGTCTTAGACTTATTGATGCTTAAAATAACCGCAAAAAGGAATTCATTCCAGGCTCCCACGAACGCCAGGATTCCTGCTGCCACGATTCCGGACTTTGTTACCGGAAAAACCACATAGAAGAAGCGACTCAGGAAGTGGCAACCATCAATTCTGGCAGATTCCTCCATTTCGATAGGTACCTGGGAGAAGAAGCCCATCATCAGCCAGATAACCAATGGCAGGTTAAAGCTGGTATTCATAATAATTAAAGCCGGCAAGGTATCGATAAGCTGTAGCTTTCGCATCACAAGGTAGATGGGAATCGCCGTAGCAATGGCCGGATACATTTTCTGGATCATAAACCAAAGGCCAAAAATCTGTCTGGTAAGGTTAGAAAATTTTCCTCGCACCAGGCTATATGCTGCCATAGAGCCAAAAAGCAAAGAAATAGCGGTGGAACTAAGACTTACAATCATGGAATTCATAAACTGCCGTCCAAGGCCGTTCATGGACAGTACAGTTTTGATATTTTCCATGGTAAAGACATGGGGAATCAAAAGGGGAGGACTCGCCAAATACTCCGCCCGGATCTTAAAAGCACTGGAAAAAAGCCAGTATAATGGAAATAAAACCAGCAACATCAGCACAGCGGTAAACCCTATACGAAAAGGCCTTCCCCACACATTTCCCAATATTTCATGCACCATGGAATCATTTGCATCCATTCTATGTTTCTTAGCCATCATTTTCATCCTTTAAAAACTATATTCCTGATAATCGTAAACAATAAATCCAAAGACATTTTATCTATAAACCGCATAATCAGATTCTATTTTTCCCAATACCTCTAATTGTTTGCAGATTACAAAACCCGCTCTTCCACCGCTTTTCTCCACCGGAGGAAAAGGAAGCTGATAATGGTCATAGAGAACACAAAGGCCATAGCCAAAGCCGCCGTATAGCCGGCATCAAAGAACTTTAAGCCTTGTTTGTAAATGTAGTTCGGCAACATTTCCGTAGCATTTCCCGGACCGCCGTTGGTCATGGTATAAATGGTGTCAAACACCTTAAAGGCATCTACAAAGCGAAGCATGAGTACAATAATCAGTAAAGGGCTAATCATAGGAAGCACGATTTGGAAAAAGATATGGCGATTCTTCGCCCCGTCCACCCTGGCCGCTTCCAGCGCATCTTGCGGAAGGGACTTTAGCCCTGCCATAGTAATGATGCATACCCAGGGAATTAACTGCCAGACATTTACAAAAATCACTGCCGGCATAGCCGTTTTGGGATTACTCAGCCAATTCATTTGGGGTACCCCCACAAAATGTAATAGGTAATTGATGATTCCCGTACTGCCGTCCAGCATCATACGAAACAGTGTACCAATAGCCACCGGAGCCATAATCATGGGAATCAAGAGCAAAGAAGTAAAAATGCGGTAAATTCTTTTGGTACCGCAAAGCATCATGGCGGCCAAAAGCCCTAAAACCAACTCTAAAGACACGGAAACCACCGCAAAAAGGACGGTGTTTCCCACACTCACCCCCAAGTTTTTGTCCTGAAGCATCCGAAGATAATTCCCAATGCCGATGAACTTGGGAACGGCATTGGGAAGATTAATTTTGTATTGAAATAAACTGAGATAGAGGGAATACAGTAGGGGTAACAAGGCCGTAAAGCCTAAGAATAAAATTGTGGGAAGCAGGAAAAGCCAAGACCAAAGCCTTTCTCCTTTTCCTCTATTTCCTTCTCTTACTTTTGCACCATTCATACTGTATTCCTCTAACTTTCTAGCATTTTCTTTTTTAAACTGTCTTATGAGATAAGTAAAAACACTTCTCCACAAAATAGATTAATGATTATAATTCTTGGTTCCCTCTTCAGGAGGTGCCTGCTGCAATGCCTCTTCCACAGCAGCCTTCATTTCCTTTACGGTAGTATCCAAATCACTTTGTCCGGAAAGATATGCGGAAATCAAAGTATTAAAGCTGGTGTCCACCTGTGTAGAAGCAGCCACTCTCCACCACATATTTGCTGTGTCCAAAGCCTCACGAACGGTATCCATATAGGTTCCATGATGCCATCCTCTTCCCAGAAAGCCTTTCTCGGAGAAAGAATGCCGTGATTGTCATAGAATTCTTTTTGCTTGTCTAAGCTGGTGTACATCTTAATCCACTCCCAAGCCAAATCCTTGTTCTTGGAGCCTTCCGGAATTGCGCAGTCCCATGCGGAAAGCAGAGTGATTCCTGTCTTCTCCTTTGGAATTACGGACAATGCCCATTTTCCTACTACCTTGGACTTTTCAGGATTGTCAGCGTCCTGTACCAGGCCTAATGTAGGCCAGGTCTCACATACTGCTGCATCTCCATTTAAGAAAGCCTGAATGGACTGATCGGTTCCCCAGTTTAACCAGTTGGGATCTAAAGACTCCTGCACATCATTCAAATGCTCTAAAGCCTTTCTGGTTTCCTCGGAATCAATGGTCACCTTCCAGTTCTCGTCAGCCCAGGCACCGCCCATGGACCAAAGCACATAGTCAAACACACCGCCAAGCTGTCCTGTAATTCCGGAAATGGAGGCTCCATAGAAGCCTTCATCCTTCTTGGTTACCTTCTTAAGCTCTGCTCTGTACTCCTCCCAAGTATCAGGAAGTCCGTTTGGGAAAATGTCGGTACGGTAAGCAAAAAGCTGTGGTGTGGATGCATTGGGGATTCCGATATACTTATCCTGCCACTTTCCGGAGTTTGCAATAACATTGTCAATGAAATCCTCAGCCTTTACGCCATCCTTCTCCATATAGGGCTGTAAATCGGTAAGGTAAGGAGCAAATTCTCCATCCCACTGGCTGGCTACATCAATCACATCATAGGTTCCTGCTCCGCTGGTGAAGTCCAAAAGCATTTTCTGGTGAAGCTCGGTGTATGGCATATCAATGACCTCTACCTTGGCGCCGGTTTTCTCTTCAAACTCATCCACCATGGACTTGGCAGCATCCGCATAAACGCCGGACATATAGAGTACTGTCAGGGTTTCTCCATTACCCTTTGCCTTGTCCCCGGAAGCCCCATCGGACTTTCCTTCCTCTGCCTTAGCAGAAGCATCTCCACCTGCATTTCCTTCGCTCTTTGCTCCGCAAGCCAGTAAAGATGCCCCTAAAGAAAGGGCCAATACTGCGGATAAAACTCTTTTTTTCATAGCTTTCCTCCCATCTTTCTTGTATATTCTGAACAAATAACTATCTGCATTATACCCTACTTATGTAAGTTATCAATAAGCAAAAATACAAAATATTGCCATGTATTTTAGGCAAAACACACAAACAAACACATTCCGCACAGGTTTAAACAAAACATAAAAGAAGTCGGTACTGTATTTCTACAGCACCGGCTTCTTTTACTTCTCTTTAATCTGTTCCCACAGTCCCCTACATCCCTCTAGGATATCTTCATAACAGGCTTGAAATTCCCCGCTATACCAAGGGTCGGCAGTGGGATGAGGATGGTCGGTATAATCTCCAAGGAGGGAAACCTTGCTTTTGGGGTCTCCGCCTAAAATCCGCCTCATATTCTCCCGATTTCTTTCATCCATCCCTATGAAATAATCGTATTTTTCATAGTCTTCTTTTTGCAATTGGCAGGCTCTTTTTTTACTGCAATCAATTCCCAGCCCTTCCAAAATTTCCCGAACCGGAGGGTAAACCGGATTCCCCTGCCCACGATAAATTTCCTCCGAAGAAGTGGCTTTGGAAGATACTTGAAAGTCTTCTGTTCTTCCATGCTCCTCCAAGATTCTTTTAAATAAAAATTCAGCCATAGGGCTACGGCAAATGTTACCATGGCACACGAAACAGATTTTTAACATAGTGTTTTTCCTCCTAAAATGCCGTGGATTGCCCTGTTTTGCAAGGTTTTCTGCGGTTTCTTAAAAATCACATTATTTTAAAACATTATAGAAATGAAGTAAATTAATGCAGTGTCTAACTTTTTAATGCAGTTACTTCCACATCTTTTTCTCGTGACTCCAAGTTCGCTCAAATAACTCATTCTTCTTAATAGCTTCCACAATAGGAAATAGTAAAATTTTTAATAATTGTACTGTTTCTACAAAACCAATTTTTACCAAGGCTTTTTTCTTTTTCACAAATGAATTCCATCTTATCCGCCTTGTTTCATCATCTGCGAATCCATCCTCAAAAGCAACAATTTCCTCAAGCGAAGTGCTACGGTGGTTAAAAGTCTCTTTTATCGCATTCATAAGTTCTGTTCCATCAAAATTA
>CAUUJL010000009.1:0-42383 GCA_963545375.1 uncultured Oribacterium sp. | reverse complement strand
ATACAGAACTAATTATACAAAAATTTAAATTTTTTACAAGAAACAGAAAGAATTTCGCAAAAAACAAAAGCTTTATTTAGCTTATGATTTTGCTGTAGCTTTGAACCATTTTTATATATGCCAAATCTATCTTTAAAAAGCTGCCATCTACATTTGTCTGCCCATATTCCTTCTCTGTAAATGGCTCATTTTCATCTATCCTACGAATCATTTCCTGAATCTGTTTTGCAAACTCTTTGGAATCATTGACAAATTCCGACAAATCTTCAGAAATGCTGGGGTCAGTAAACAATTCCGCATCAATTGCTTTCCGATTCCCTATCATTTTTTCGAAATCCGATAGGGTAGCCAGAAATTCCTCATAGGCAGGACGAATGTTAGATAAATCCAGCTTCATCATCTCTTCCTGGACAAGATTCTGATTTATTATTTCATGCATAATTTGATCTCGTAGAGAGAATAGCTTTAACATGTTATAACGGATAATGTAGCCCCGTTCTTTCATTGTCTGGATTTCCTCTTCCATTTTTTTTGAAGAAAGCTCATCAATAGCCCGCTTATATTCCGACAATGGAGCTTTAGAACTCTCTATCAAAGGGAAAAGACGGCTGTGAATTTCCTTTGCCCCTTCATAGTGATC
Organism: uncultured Oribacterium sp.; assembly: GCA_963545375.1. GTDB lineage: Bacteria > Bacillota > Clostridia > Lachnospirales > Lachnospiraceae > Oribacterium. Next base: position 41,743 of record CAUUJL010000009.1, on the reverse strand, counting down.
ATTTTTATAGGTCTCCGCCTGTCCATAAGCTGCTGCCTCGTTATAAATTTCCATAGTCTTTAAGATTAAAGGAGCCAGGGTTTTCACCGGCTTATCCACCTCAGGGAAATGCGTCCCTCCATTCGCTATTTTCATAACATGTCGGATAAAGTCAAACTCTTCCGGGGTAAAGCCTTCCTTAAGATACTCCTCCCCCTCCACCAAATGAAACTCCGGTTCATTACGAACTCCCTGAAAATAAAATACTGAAATGTAGTGATAACGAGCAGCCAGAAAATTACTGAAGTACATATAGGTATTGTACTCTCCATATTCCATTTTAAGATCTTCCTTTTTAAATACATCCATAGGTTGGTCTCCTAACTGCTCTGTGTTTCTTTTCTTCTCTTTCTGAAAAGAATTTTGTACCATCGTAATATCATCGCAGGCAGAAAGGCTGAAAATTATAGTCAAGATACTGATACAAAGTATAGCTTTTTTCATATATATTCCCCCAAAAAGGCATCCTCTACAGCGGCGTAGCACTCTCCTAAGCTTCCCTTTGGAAAATATTAGAAAACACATGCTCCGCAAGAGACATTCAACGAGATATCGCACGCTCTGCGAGGGATATCTCGTTATGAACAAGACGTCTCAGGCTTCGCCTACGCCACTTGTTAAGAATAAAAAAGTTCTATATTCTTCTATTTTTAAGAATGAATACAGAACTCATTATATAAGAAAATACTGTTTTTACAAGTTTTACCAGAAGACTTTTTGACTACTTCTTTGCTTCCTCCAAGGCCTTCTCAACCGCATGGCAAATGCCCTCGCTACTGGTGGTGGCTCCTGCCACCGCATCCACGTCGGTACTCTGCTTTTCCAAAATTTCCGGAATCACCTTCTTCTGTGCGTCAAAGAAATATTCTTCATCGTCCTTGGTTTTCACAATGTCGATGGCAGTAATCTTTCCCCCGGAAATGGTGACTTTCACTTCCACATTGCCATTGTAGGCGGAAGCCTTTCCAAAGCATTCTCCGTCTTTATAAGCTCCGGATATGCTATCCTCATCAGCAGCTTGGGAATCGGAGGAAGCATCCGAAGAATTCGTAGAGGCTTTATCTCCGCTAGCTTCTGATGCTTTTTCGGAAGAATTATTTTCCTCCCCCTGTCCGTGCTGCTCCGCTACGCTTTCCTGCGCTCTGATTTTATCCACATTTGCCTCAAGTGCGGCGCGGTATTTCCCGGCACTGTAAAAGCCGCTTAGAAAAAGACAGACAATGGGCAAAATCCCCGCAGTACGAAGCAGGGGGAATGTCTTTTTCTCCTTGCTTTCCTTTTGTATTCTATACTGCCTAATCCGTAAGAATCCGTAGAATCCAAAAATGAAGCTGTAAATCATCAGGGTAAAGAAATACTCTCCCTTTCCACGAATCAGCGCCCCTTGATAAATAAAGAATATGTGTAAATACAAAAGCAGGTAAAAAAGATAGGACCAGTTTTGCAGCTTCTTCCAGCTCTTTGCCTGCATTTTCCGCCGAACGGTCTGAAAGGAGGTAATGGTTAGCGGAATTAACAAAAGAATCATGAGACAAGACACGATAGCCGCATGAAGCTCCATCAGACTGATATGCCCCTGTCCAAGGAATAAGGCGCCAAAGTATTTTCCGCCAAAAGCAAGGTTATGCGCCAAGGTAATCAGTGAGGCGGAAATCGCCATTTCCCCTCGAAGAAGATAGATGGTCTTTCTTCCGGAAAAGCGCTTCGGAAGCACCGGTGCCAGCATAACTAAGATAAAAAGAGAGCCAGCGAGAACCCCCCTTTGCATGATTTTCTTAAAAAAGAAGTCCAAAAAGGGAAGTCCTCCCTCCCTTGGATAAAAGATACTAACCAAGGAAAGGAGGATACAAATCCCATACAACACTGCCGGCTTCTTCTTTAATGCTTTTCCAAAGAAATGGAAAAATGCCAAACTGCATATTAAAGTAAGAATCACAATCATTGTACGACTACCTCGAATTTCACTTCAGGATATCCGTCTGCCTTGATGGTTACAGGATAGGTTCCGGGGCCGTCAAAGTACTTTACTTCCGCATCGTCCTTCTTGTAACTTGCCTCGGTATTTACAGTGCCATCCTCATTGAAAATGTTCTTTCCGAATCTTCTTCCGGCACCGCCCTTAAACTCCTGCTCTCCGATGCTTGCAGAGCTTGTAGAAGCAATGTAGTTTGCAATAGTCAGCTGATCTGCATTGTCCGCAAGGCTTAACTTGTTGTTTTCAAAATGGAAGTCCTCCGCCTTTAAGCTTGATTCCACCAAAACAGTGAAGGACACATCGGAAAGATTGTCGTTAGAGAATACCAGCTGATACTTTCCGGGAGTCATCTCCTTCGGAAGTACCAAAACGCCGGCGGTGTCTGTATTAACCTCTCCCTTTACCTCACTCTTCTTGCTGAGAACCTTGCTAAGAGCGTAGCTGTCTTCTCCGGTGGAAAGCTGATAATTTACCTTGGTGCCTTCCGGACTGTAGCTTACCTTCTCATCTCCGCTAACCTTGTATTCAGCAGGAGCAATCTTCTTCACATGAAGATTTACGGGAACCTCCACATCATCCTCATCCATTAAGAAGTAGGTAATCTTTACAATGTCCTTATCCTGAATATCTTCAAAACGCTTAAACTCCTTCTGAGCCTTATGGTTGGTGTCCTCGAAAGCCACTGCGGAAAATGCCAGCTCCTCCGGCTTTACCCAGATATTGTCCTCATGCTTTAAGCCGTACTTTGCGCCGTCTTTGGTTTCCAGAATCGCAGCCTGTACGATTTCAGAGTCAATATCCAAACCGCTGACTTCGATTTCATAATTTCCGTAGGAGGAAGTGGTGGTAATATCCGCTTCGGTGTCCTTCGCTTCATTTGTAGTTCCCTGCGTCTTGGAAAGAGTTCCGTCGGAGTTTAATACCTTATACTCCTTAGGCTCAGTGCTGACTTCACTTTCAATAGCCCCCATCAAAGTAAGAAGAGCATTCTTGCTTTCCTTCTTCTCCTCCAATGCCTTCTTGGCATCCTCATAGAGGGACTTCGGAATCGCAACGTTCACGTGCTTAATTCCCTTATAGACAGAGCCCTCTCCCTCTACGGCACCGTCCGCCATCACAAACTTCTCCACCTTTTCCTTAGTAGGAGAGCTGGCACTGTCATACATTCCTGTCTCCCGGAAACCGTCCTTTGTTACCTTATCCTCCACATCCAGCTGTGCCTTCAAATCCTTCCCCTCTTCCGGAGCAATATCCTTTAATTCTCCGTAATAAAAGTCCGCATAGGGAACGGTCATCTTTACAAAGACATAATCAGACTTCTCTGCCTGAGCTGCAGTGCTTTCCGCAGCCTTCTCCGATCCTGCAGCTGTGGTGGCAGTATCCTGCTTCTTTCCGCAAGCCATTACGGAGGATGCTAAAATGATGGCGGAAGCGCCAAGAATCCAATGTTTTCTCATAATACCCCTTTCTGTCTACGCAATACTGCTTCGCTTTGTAGTATTTCCTCACAGGAAAGCAACAGTACCGTAAGGTATCTTAGCCCTTATCCAAGGGAGAGTTGTTTAACACGCAAAAAGCACCCTCCTATCGAGAATAGGCTGATGCTTACGCTAACATCGCAACCCTTTAGATAGATAATACAAAGCTTTTAGTTAGTTGTATCTATCTTTCACGGCAGTATTATGACAGAGGAGAGGAAACTTGTCAATCCTCTTATATTAAACACTTATCATTCTTTATTTAATCTATTTTTCCCAGCTTTCGCAAAAAATCCGATTCTGTGGATTCCTGATAAAGGGGTGCTAAAAGCTCTTTAATCTTGGCTTTCTCTTCTTTGGAAAAATGAGAGAAGAGTACTCCTCTTTTACTTAATTTGTTTCGTAGCTCCACCCGCATTTTTTTCACGTAAGCTCTTTCCTGTAAAGCCATGGAAAAAGACACATCCTTAAGCAAAGCCAGATCTTCTTCCGACAGATTCTCTCTTGCTCTGGAAGAAAGAATTTGCAAATCTAATACGGGGCTGTGATCATCCTCTAAAAAATACTTGGCAGAAAGATTGTGTTCCTGCCGGGCAAATTCCTCCATGGTATTTTCACTACCCTCTACAATTCCGCTTTGCAACGCCTTATAGATTTTATCTTGGGGAAGCTCTCTGGTTTTTCCGAAAAGAAGCTGCAAGGCTCTTCCCATGCGAGACTCATCCTCCACTCCTAAAATCAATCCGTCAAAATCCGCTGCAGAGGTCAGTGGCTTTTCCACGGTATAAAAATCCCGAAAGCCAAGACAGTGCCACACCAAAAGTTCCATTCCCTTGCTTTGAAAGTCCTCCTGAAAAATAGCGCCCTTGTCTCCATCTAAAACATTCCACATTTCCTCTTCGCTGTCAAAAAGGTAGGGAAGCTCCATAATGGAGAGCTTTCCGGAAAGCTTCTTTGCAGAAGGTAGAGGCAGTCTTACCATATCCAGATTGCCCGAGCGAAAGCGCTCCAGCAAAGCCAGGTCATTGTCCTTATCCTTAGGGCTAAGAAGCTTAATCTCTATTCTTCCACGGCTTTTTTCCTTCACTTCTTTGACAAAACGCTTGCTCATCTGCAAAGTATAATCATCATTGTTCGCCAATAAGCCGTAAGTTAATACAATCTTATTACTCTTGCTTTTCATAATGGCGGGATGTCCTGTACCGGAACATGCCGTCAAAAAGAAGAAGGAAAAAATCAGGAGCAAGGCCCAAAATGTTCGCCGAAAAAAAGGAGAAGAATCACTACCGTTTCCCCAGTCCTCTCTTTCCAAACTGCTCTTTTCTATTTTTGCTATTTCTGTCCTATCCTTCTGAAAAGAACAGTTCCTATCCCATTTCATCCTTTACCCTCATTTCTCTATACTGAATAAATTCTTAAATTCATAGAGTATTTCGTCAATAAGTGGATAAAAAATAAGTATATGAGGGAGATAGAATCGAGTTACTTAAAACTATTTATGCAGTATAGGTCGAAAATTGGGGCACGCTCCCGCTAGCCTCTGACTGAGCAGTAGACTATGTTGGTCTACTGCTCACTTTGCTTCGCAAAGCAAATTCCTTCGGAAGTTGGTCTACACACAGGAGGTACTTTTCCGAAGAAAAGTACCTCCTTAGGGGTTCTAAGCTTTTACAAAACAAAAGCTAAGAACCCGTGGGCTCAGACTGCCCCTTATTTCAGACCTATACTGCATAAATTTATCTCGCAAAATCGATTCCTATCGCCCACATCTACTTATTAATTTATAGAGAGGTGGAAATACGTTTTTTCATCATAGGGAGTCGGAAATACGCTTCTTCATATCTTCTACTTGGAGGGCAAATTCTTTGGAGGAATATACAATGGCGCCTTTTCCGGAAAAGCCTTGAATCTGCACGGCCTGGTCCGAACTGACTACCACTACCGGGTAGCCGGATTGAGAAAAATCATTGGCCATTTTACTTAGGGCAAAGTCTGCCGATTCTCCTTCCTTCGTAAAGATTACCTGCATTCGGGAATCCAGCTGCAAAGTTTTTCCCGGATTGCTTTTCACCCGATAGGCATCAAAAATCAAATATAAATCAACGTCATGGTATGCCGCATATTCGGAAAGCAGGGGAAGAATCTGCTCTCTTCCCGCCATCAAATCCGTTTGGGCCAGTGCCTTCCATTCTTCCTTGGCAAAAAGGAAGTTATAGCCGTCCACCAGAATCTTTTTTCGCTTATTTTTCTTGCCCTTCTTGGCGTACTGGGCTCTGGCCTCCTCCAGACGAGCTTCCTTCTCCTTGGATAAAAACAATTTTTGCTCGGTACGAATGGCTTCCTGTCCTCGATTTCTTAAGGGGCCGAAGGTTCTTTCAAAAATCGCCTCCAATTCCTCCTCTAAGGAAGGGGTCTCTTCTCCGGCTTTTTTCTTCTTCTCCGGGCGCTCCCCCTGATTTTTAAGCTGTAATGAAGCGGAAGCATTAAACTTTGAAGAGGAGTCTCCCGGTTTTCCTCCGGAAGCATTTTCCTCCCATCCGTCCTGCCCTAAAGACTCTTCGGAAAGAAGCTCTTCCCCATAGTAAAGCTTTCCTGCAGAACTTAAGGGAAGCTCCTCCACCGGAATCCCGAAACGCTCTTCCAATACCACCAAGGCTTGTTCCTCTTCCATTTCCTGATAAGAGGAAAATGAGAAGGAAAAGCTTTCTCCCTCTTCCTGCACAAAGCTTTGCAGCTCCGAAAGACTTACTCCGGGGATTTTTCCCAGCAGCTGATAGCTTTCTCCTTCGGAAAGCAGCTCCTCCTGCTTCCCCTTCTGCCTTTCAATTTCCTGCAAAATCTTTCCCAGCTTCTCCTGTGCGGCTGAGATTTCATAGGAAAAATACGGCATTAACAGCCGAACCCCTGCTGTAGCTTGAGCCATGCGAAAAGCCTGATACACCGCCTCCTGAAAGTCCACATAAAAGGCGGAGCCTCGAGAAAAGCTTAAGTTGGAAATTTCCAAAGCATAGTTCTCATAGGGGCCGGAAAGGAGCGGTCCCGGAAAATGCTCCTCTGCCCACTCGGTTTCCAAGCGGGAAACCCATTCCTCCGGAAGCTCCCCCATTTTCTCAATGGAAAAAATCTGACTCTTTTCCGAATTTCCGTCCTTCTCCCCATTCTTTTCCCCCTGCCTCTCTCCTTGCAACGCCCCGGTCTTAGGCATTAAACGAAGAAGAAGGGAAATCCGGTGTCCGGGCTCCAGCACTGCTCCTCTTCCATAGGCTTCTCTACGGGGACTTTCCCCGTAGAGAAGCTTCGGCTTGGAAAAATGCAGCTTCTTTCCCAATCTCTTGGCAAACAAGTCCGTCAGGAGCTCTTTTTGCAGATTTCCGGACAGCTGTGCAGTGACTTGCTTTTCCGCCAAAGAAATAGAAATCCACCACTCCGGAAATTCCTTTTGCAGCTCCTCCAAATCCTTTCGATACTGAAGAATTTCCTCTCCTTCAATGGATAAAAGGGTGGGAAAATATCCTTCCTTCTCTTTCTCTCTATGCTCATCCTCCGGAAAATACCCAAGACCTGCATTTTCCGAAATCGGCATGGTAAAAAGCATTCCCGGCTCTACACTTTCTACAGCCTCCTCTTCTACCCCTTCCAAATGCAGTTCCAAAGCCTTTTCGGAGGGCCGCCATTCTTGCCTTAAGGAAAGACTTCCTCCCAAAATCTTAGCCCTTCCGATTCTTCTTCCCTCCGGACTTTTGCTAATCTTATATAAAATCCCCCGCAATTCCTCGCTATAGGTCGGCATTTGACAAAGAGCAAAAATCCAGGAAAGAAGCTCTGTGATTCCCTCCTGCTTTAAGGCGGAGGTGAAAAAAAGAGGGAAAAGCTTTCTCTTCTGTAAGTTTTCCCGTAAAAAACCAAGGGGAAGACGCCCATTTTCCAGATACTCCGCGGTTCCCTCTTCGGATAATAAAGCAAGGTTTTCCAGAAAATCCTGATATTCCTCTGATGGAACCGCCTTCTGTCCTATAGCCTCCTTTTTCTCTACAGCTACATTCTCCTTGGAATCTACCCCTTGGAAAAAATCCTCTTCCTTTAAAAATGCTGCCAAGTCAGAAAAGGCATAGGGGGAAAAATCTATAATCCCCTCACAGGAAAAGGCCTCTTGGATTTCTCTTAACAAAGCTTCCCTGTCCCCTTGGAAAAGGTCCATTTTGTTCACCACCAAAAAAAGAGGAATGCCCTTCTCCCGCGCTCTTTCAAAGAGATGCAGCTCTCGCTTTTGGATACCGTCATTTCCGTCAATCAGCAGGATACCGTAGTCTATAACCGCAAGGCAGCGCTCCATCTCCGAGGAAAACTCCTGATGTCCGGGAGTATCCAAAAGAAAAAAACGCTTATTTTCTTTGGTAAAATAAACGCTTTTGGCATAAATCGTAATTCCCTTTTTTCGTTCCAGACTATCCTTGTCTAAAACACTATCTCCATGGTCCACCCTGCCCTTTTCCGAAATTCTTCCACTTTCATAGAGAAGAGCCTCCGAAAGACTGGTCTTTCCTCTGTCCACATGGGCCAGTAAACCAAGTACGATATTTTCCATACGAACCTCTGTTTCCGCAATTTTTATTCTTAAGCTTTTGGGTAAAGAAGCATTCTGAGATTTTTGTTAAAGAATCTTCCTATGCTTTTTATCAAAGAAGCTTTCTGCGTTTCTCTCAAAAATCTATCTGGCTGCGTCCAAAATCCAACTTCCATAAGGAATCTACTTTCTGTGCTTCTCTGCAATACGAACCAAAGCCTCTACACACTCCTCCGGGTTTAAGCCCTCTTCATTCAGAATTTCATGAGCATATTGAAGGTAGAGGGCCTTTCTTTCGTTATATAGGTCTTTCAGGGTAAAGCCATCAGGAATCGCCACTCCTCTTTTCACCGGGTCTCCGATTCTTTTTTCCACCTCGGAAAAGGGCACATCCAGAAAAATCACCAAAGAAATCTCCCGCAAATGCTCCATAGCCCTCTTACCATAGCAAATAGAGCCTCCCGGAGCAAGAACCGTATTGTTCATAGACAGCTCCGCCCCCACTTCCTCTTCCAAAAGGAGAAAACCCTCCCTTCCGCGCTCTGCAATGATTTCCCGAAGCAGCTGTCCGGTCTTTTCCTGAATCACCAAATCCATATCCAGAAAGGACATGCCTAATTTTTTCGCCAGCAACACCCCTAGAACGCTTTTTCCGCTGGAGGGCATTCCGATTAAACAAATATTCATAAGACTATCCTTTCCGCTTTCTGGTGTTCCTACTTTAAGTCCACTTTTTCTACTCCGGTCTTCTTCCATAAAGTCCGGCTTTTCTCTCGTCTATTTTTCGTTCTGAAGATTCTACTTTTTCTTTTCAGATGTTCGTTCTGAAAGTCCGGATTTTCTCTTACATTTGCTCCCCATAAAGGCTAAGAGGTGGAATCAGCTGTTTCTTTCTGGAAACCACATTCTCCAGCACAGCGGTATAGCCCTCCACCTCTTCTCCGGAAAAATCAAAGCTTTCCTTTTTCGGCTCCAGCAAAAAGGCATTTTGAATCAGGGTTTCTGCCCTATGTCCAACAGCCAGAAGCAGAGTATCCTGTTTTAAAATGTTGGTGAGCATCACAAAGGCCATGTCCAGATTTTCTTCTCCTAAAGCCTCCTTGGCAAAATGGAAGAGTCTGGGCTTTAAGGAAAGAAGCTCTTCTTCATTTAAGGAGCTTACCTGACTGACGCCAAAATGAATGTCTCCTGCAGTAAAGGTCTTAAAGTCCTGATAAAAAATCTCCCGATCCGTCTTCTGCTTTAAATCGGAAGCGGCGGAAAACATTTCCATAGCATACTTTTCAATATCCACTCCGGCAATCTCCGCCAACGCTCTGGCAGCCATCTCATCGGTCTTGGTGCAGGTAGGAGAACGGAAAAGGAGGGTATCGGAAATGATGGCGGACATCATCAGTCCCGCCGTCTGTGGATCGATTTCCACCTTATTTTCCTGATACATCAGGTACACAATTGTGCTGGTACAGCCCAGGGGCTGATTTCTAAAATACACCGGTCCCAAAGTCTGAATGGTTCCCAGTCTGTGATGATCAATAATCTCCAGGATTTCCGCATTTTCCATACCGTCCAATGCCTGTCCAAGCTCATTATGATCCACCATGATGACCTGTTTTCCGCTGGCACCTAAAAGATTTCTACGGGAAAGCATACCCAGATATCGGCCGTCCTTACTGATGACCGGGAAATCTCTGTGCCGCTTCTTCGCCATCACATCCTTGATTTCATCCACCGTATCCTCTTCTTCGAAGCTTAAAATACCTTCCTTCGTCATAAAGAAGCTGATGGGGATGGACTGGTTAATCAGTCTTGCCGCCGTATAAGCATCATAGGAGGTCACCATGATAATCATGCCGTTTTGCTCCGCCAGGGCTTTAATCGTGGGGGAGGCATTGGCACCCTCGCAGATGATGATACAGTCCGCTCCATTGTCCAAGGCGGAAAGCTGGCTCTCTGCTCTATTTCCCAGGATGACAATGTCATGGGGCTCAATATAGTAGTTCATCATCTCCGGATTCGCTGCCGCAATCAACACCTTTCCGTCCTTACAATTTCGGTTGGTATCTCCGGTAATGAGGGTTGCTTCCAGGGTTTCCAGGATATTTTTAAAGGGAGTCTCTGCCGTGGAAATGATGGCAGAGTCATAAACATTCATATAGGACTTGGCAATATCGGACATGGTAATGAGACCTTCCAAAATGCCGTTTTGGTTTACCGCGGGAAGGGTAACCACATGACCGTCTCTCATCATCTGATAGGCCTGCTTTAAGGACATATTTTTAGAAACTCCGGGAGTCTTCCGATAGGCAATATCGGAAACCTGAGTTTTTACATTGTCCAATAAAAGAGGAGCATCCACCTTAAAATAATCTAAAACAAAGCTGGTTTCCGCATTGGGGCTACCGGCTCTGCAAGGAATGTACCGGTCTGTATTATTGATCTTATTCTTCAAGCGGGAATAAGAAATCGCTGCACAGATGGAATCCGTATCCGGATTCTTGTGGCCTGTAATCAGAACCGGTCTTTCTGTATTGTGTGGAATCTTCGATTTTTTCTCTGCCATTTTCTTTCCTCTTTCTTCTAACAACATAGGAAAATCTTAGTGCAATAGGGGGGCGCTGTCAAGAAGAGGGATGAAGTGAAGGTCTGTATTCAATGAATAAATGCGCTCTGTGGTATAGGGGGGATAACCGGGGCACACTCCCGCTAACCTCCCCCTGCAGAAGTGAAGGACTGGGAAAATGATCAGAATTCGCGACCATGCAGTATAGGCATGTAATCGGGCACGCTCTCGCTAACCTCGCCTTCGTAGCAGTACTAACTTCAAGCTTCGCTTTGCTTGCTTTCAGTAAGTACTGACGGGCTCAGATTGTCCCTCTTACATGCCTATACTGCATCTGTCGCTTCCATTTAATATTTTCACAGTCCTTCACTTCGCCGGATTTCGGTAAGTACCGGCGGGCCCAGATTACCCCCGTTATCCCCCCTATACCGCAATCGCTTCTTCCTATTGAATTTTACAGCCCTTCGCTTCGCTGAGCTCTATAGTTCTTGCAAACTCAGATTGTCCCTCTTTCATGCCTATACTGCATCTATCGCTTCTGCTTATTAGTTTTTACAGTCCTTCTCTTCGCCGAGCTTGCTTACTCCGACAGGCTCAAAGCAGCTCTTTTTCATGCCTATACTGCGTCTGTCTCTTTCATTTACTATTTTCACAGTCCTTCACTTCTACTGAAAAAAAGAAAGTCTGATTTAAATTCAGAAAAATAAACCGTTGCAGAACTGTTTATTTTTCATGTTCTACAACGGTTTGGGTTTACAGTAATGGTGTCCCTGGTTTTCTGTTTCGACAGTGAATTGTACAAAATACAGAAAAGGAAATTACCGATGAATTAATTTTCTTTTTTCTTCTGGAGAACTACAAAGCCTGCTAAAGATGCTAGGGAGATTCCGAATAGGGATGCCCAAAGTCCTGTGAAATTGTAATCTCCGGTTGCTACGGATGCTCGGTCGGATACGCCTTTTACACTTGGACGGGATTCTCCCAATACAGTTCCCTGCTTTTTCTCAACGGTTTCCGCTACGGGAGCCACACGGTTCTCTCCTAAAACTTCACCGCTTGGTGTAGAAGCTGTTGGACGGCTTTCTCCCAGAACGATTCCGGGATTGGTAGGTGCATTGCTGACAGTGCTTACAGTCACTCTTGAACTGCTTCTTCCACCGCCGCCATTGCTTGTTCCGCCAACCCTTGGATTCACAGGAGTAGCAGGCACAACAGGTGTTTCGGGGTTTACCGGCTGTGCAGGCTGCTCCGGGTTAACAGGATTTACGGGCTGCACAGGATTGTTCTTCGGCTCTACTGTGTTCATTTTTACGGTAAGAAGAACCTTGTCATTTCCTTGACCGGACACCTTGTCTCTACCGGCATCATTTTGCACTGCCCCCCAAACATAAGAGGTATTACCGGAAGCATAAACATACCATAAATCAGACTTCATATATCCTACTAAAGTTCCGGCAATACTTCCCTCTGTGCTAATGTTCTTTTCTGTCGCCGTTTCCGTTTCTACTCTATTGGAAGAGGTGGCATTAATTTTTAATCCTTTCATTACCAGCTGAATCTTTTGGGCAGAATTGTTAATAAGCTCCTGCAAATTTCCAAAAACACTGGTAGTTGCATGTCTTCCTGTAGCAGGAGAGGGATTAAAGTTTTCAATAGGGTATGCTTTGCCGGTAACAGGATCTTTGCCGTAGATTCTTTCGTTAGCCGCATTTTCATCGGAGCCTTGCTTCGCCAATGGCTTCATCTGGGTTAAATCTAAATCCATAACAAGGCTTACCTTCTTCTTGGAAAAGGAAGATTTTCCATAATTAATGCGATAAATCATGGGATTTCCGTCCGCAGAACTTAGCTCATAATGCTTCTTGGCATCCTCTAAGTCCGTTGGAAGATGGAAGCTTCCCTCCAGGTCATCTCCCAAAGTAAATGTGGAGCGAAGGCCTGTCTCTAAATTGTTTACAAAAATATCATTCGACCCCGGTATAATTCCGGAAGACGCATTAATGGCGTTAGTCACTGGAGACACATCCAAATCCGCCTTCAGAGAATAGCTATCTTCCTTATTCACCGGATGTGCTGCAGTATTGGTACTGTCATAAGCTTCTGTACTCTCATCCTTTTTGATGGAAAGATCCCCTTGGAGAACTACATCTTTGTTTTTAAGCCTGGTAATTACATTATCTTCGACTCCGGGATGGCTTTCCACAATGGTCTTCTCTCCCTTGGCATCTTCTGCTGTCACAGTGGTATCTACGTGAATCACAGGTCTAGCTTGCCCTCCACGGGTAATATCTGCATGTGTGGAAATGTCTGTTCCCTGCTTTTGATCCTCCGACAGCACGGTATTCACATTGTTCGGTGCAGTGGTACCGGGATCCACTGCCGCTTCCTCTACAGTAACAACTGCCCCTTCTCTCCCGCTGGCTGTTCCCGCTCCTGGGGCTGTTGCTACTGTCGCCCCTGTTCCAGCCTCTGCCACTACTCCTGCTATCGCTCCTGTTGCAGTTTCTGCCGCTGCTCCCGATGTCACTCCTGTTGCAGCTTCTGCCGCTACTTCCATTGTTCCTGTCGTTGCCGCTGAAGCAGGATTTACTTCCTCAGCTCTGGCATTCATAGGAATCGCAACCATTGCTCCTGTCATAGCTAATGCAGCTACCTGTACTTTTAAGTTTTTCTTCTTCATTTTCATTCTCCCTGTGTTTAGAAAAGCTTTTTAAACTTTCCATCTGTCTTTTTAAAGCATTTACAGGACAAAACAGAAGAAATTTATACAAAGCAGCTGATACTCTTGTTCTATTTCTCCTGTTTTTGCTTTAAAAAATTAAAATAACTATAAACACTATACTAAGGAAAAAAAGTTAATAAGTCAAATCTTAATTCACAAAACGAGATACCGCACACTACGCGAGCGATACTCGTTAAGAAATAAACCGTTGCAGAACTGTTCTTTCCATGTTCTACAACGGTTTATTATTCCTCTAATGATATTCGTGTTTTTCCGTATTAACAGTAAAATGTACTAGATACAGAAAAAATGACTATCGGCATATTAATTTTCTTTTTTCTTCTGAAGAACCACAAAGCCTGCTAATGCCGCTAAGGAGATTCCAAAAAGGGAAGCCCAAAGGCCTGTAAAGTTATAATCTCCGGTTGCTACGGATGCTCGGTCGGATACGCCCTTTACGCTTGGACGGGACTCTCCCAATACAGCTCCCTGCTTTTTCTCAACGGTTTCCGCTACAGGAGTTTCACGATTTTCTCCTAAAACTTCACCCGCAGGGGTAGAAGCTGTCGGACGACTTTCTCCCAAAACGGTTCCCGGATTGGAAGGTGTGGAAGAACTTGGTCTTGCCGGAGCAAGACTTGGTGTATTTCCTCCTCCATTGCTTGGTGCTACCGGGGTAACCGGCTGAGCAGGGTTCTCCGGCTGAACCGGTTCTACCGGCTGAACCTTCTTTTCTGTGGTAGTGAACTTCACGGTAAGATTTACCTTATCATTATTCTGACCTGTTACACTGTCACGACCGGCATCATTCTGAATAGCCCCCCAAACATAAGAAGCTTTACCTTTTACACGATTCATACCCATGTCAGCCTTCATATATCCGACTAATGTTCCATGAACGGTTCCTTCAGTAGTCGTGGTCTTTTCATTTTCTGTCTCTGTTTCCACTCGGTTAGAGGAAGCGGAATTCAGCTTAACCCCCTTCATCACCAACTGAATCTTCTTAGCAGAGTTATTAATCAGCTCCTTTAAGTTTCCAAAGACACTGGTCTGATAACGTGTTTTATATTCACTTGCAGGATAATTGTAGTTCTCAATATGATTTTCTTTTCCGGTAACAGGATCTGTTCCATACAGATTTTTGTAGTTAGCTCCAGCGGAGGAATAACGATTTACCAATGGAGTCATCTTCGTTAAATCCAAGTCCATAGCGATGCTTACTTTATCCTTTGCAAAGTTGGAATTTGCATAGTTGATACGATAGATCATAGGACTTCCGTCAGCAGAGCTAAGCTCGTAGTGCTTCTTGGCATCTTCTAAATCTGTCGGTGTATGGAAGCTTCCATCCAGGTCATTACCAAAAGTAAAGGTGGCACGAAGACCTGTTTCCATATTATTTACGGAAATGTCATTGGATTTCGGAATGAAATCCGCAGAGGCATTAATAGCATTATTCACTGCTGTAACATCCAGGTCAGCTTTCAAAGAATAGCTATCTTCTTTGTTTACATCATGGGCTGCAGTAGCGGTACTGTCATAGGTCTCAGCTCCATCCTCTTTAGCAATGGAAAGGTCTCCCTGCATCACCACATCTTTGTTTTTTAATGCTGTAATACTATTATCCCCTAAGCTAGGATCGCTTTCAGCAATAGTCTTGTCTCCTTTAGCATCTTCAGCAGAAATGGATGCATTGATATCTGCTAAAGGTAATGTGAAAAAACCAAAATTTGCGCTTGCATTCGCCTTAATATCCGTTCCCTGCTTATTATCATCCGGTACTACAGTATCCACATTGTTGGGAACTGTGGTGGCGGGATCTGCCGGTGCCTCTGCTACGGTAACCGGGGTAGCTGCAGCTGTCGGGGCTGACGCTTCCGTTGTCGCTGTTGCTCCAGTTCCGGTGCTTGCAGTTGCACCTGTTCCGGCGGTAGCTGGTGTGCTGGTTCCGGCGGTAGCTGCTGTGCCGGCTCCGGTGCTTGTTCCGCTTCCGGCACTAGTTGCTGTTGTGCTTGCTCCGGTTGTCGCTACGCTTGTTGCTGCTGTGCTTGTTGCAGGAGTTGTCGCTGTACTTGCTGCAGGAGCTGCGGCAGTGGCAGATGCTTCTGTACTGCTTGTGCTTGAAGTCACCGGTGCAGCCGTGCTTGCTTCTTCCGCTCTTACAGTCAATGGTGCAGCTGCAATGGCTCCTGTCATGGCGAGTGCAGCTACTTGTACTTTCAGTTTCTTTTTCTTCATTTTCATTCTCCCTTACTTAGGTAATTTTTTTTGTCCCATAGTAGCTACAACTCTCTTCCCTGATTTCTGCTATGGTACGGGTAGGCCGGACTAAATACAGGGAATCGTCTTCTCCCTCCGATTCCCATCCCGCCTACAGATGATTATTAAAATCCAAAGTAAATATACTCCATATCCTAAGAGAAAATCAATAAATGCTTAATTTTTAATTTATAAAAAATATATAAAAAAAGATTGACTGCCTCTTCCGAAGCAATCAATCTTTCAATTCATCCTTAAAACAATCTTTTACAGGCAAAGTTCACCTAATCAACCATGCCTTTTCAAAAGGACTTGCCTATTTCAAAGGCGAAACACTTTCAGCCATCACCCATTACTTTACGGTAGGCTCAGGAGTGGTGCCGCCCTTCTTCCCTCTAATGATTACAAGAACAAGGTAAATAGCAGCCACAATTACACCGCCCACATAAGCGATTGGCCAGCTTAAACCAAAGCCCAGCTTTGCATTTAAGATATAGCTTGCGCAGATGAAGGTGTAGAAGGTACCGGGAAGCAGTGGCATCCATGCCCATTTTGCTTTTCCGTTAATCATGAGATAAATACCTGCCGCAGCCAAGGGGAATAATGCCATAGTCTGGTTAGACCATGCGAAGTATCTCCAAAGAATCTGGAAGCCCTTAGGATCTACCTTTGCCCAAACTAAGATTCCTGCTACCAGGATAAAGATTGGAATGGCAAGGCTTAATCTTCTGAAATTGTTATCCTGCTTAATGTGGAAGGTATCTGCAATGGTAAGACGTAATGCACGAAGTGCAGTATCTCCGGAGGTAATAGGAAGAATAATAATACCGATAAGTGCTATTGCTCCGCCAATAGGTCCTAAAGCTCTTCTACAAACTACACCGACTACAGAGGTTGGAGAAATAGCAACCAACTCTCCCGCCTTCTGAATCATGTACTGGAAGGTTCCTGCCTTCTCATTAAATACCATGCTGATTCCGCCCTGGTCTGCAGTGAACTGAATCAATGCCATTGTTCCTGCCGCCCATACCATGGCGATGAAGCCTTCTACAGCCATCATGTTATAGAAGGTCATTCTTCCGTCCTTCTCACTCTTAATGGTTCTTGCTACAAGAGCAGTCTGGGAAGAGTGGAATCCGGAAAGAATTCCGCAGGCTACGGTTACGAAGAAAATCGGGAAAAAGTTCTGTGTCCAGAAATAATCTCCATAGTTAAAGGAAGGAGTATTCCAGTTTCCGAAAATCTCTACTAATGGGTAATGGGAAATTACCATTACAGCAAATACACCTACTGCGGAGAATACCAGGATTGCACCGAAGATAGGATAGATTCTTCCGATAATCTTATCGATGGGGAATACAGTAGCAATTAAATAGTATGCGAAAATAATACCGTAGATAATCCAGGTGGAAGCCTCTGTAGGCGCACCGCTGAATCCGAATACCTGGGTTGCGGTAATGTCTCCGGGGGTGTAAATGAAAACGGTTCCTACCAAGAGTAAAAGCACGCATACAAACACATCATAAATCCAGAACACTGCCTTGTTGGTATAGCGTCTTACCATTTCCGGCATCTGGGCTCCGCCGTCACGAGTACAAATCATTCCCGCAAAGTAGTCATGTACCGCTCCGCCAATAACATTTCCGATAGGAATGGTAAGCAGTGCAATCGGTCCGAACAAAATACCCTGAATCGGTCCAAGAATAGGTCCTGTTCCAGCAATGTTCAGTAAGTTAATTAAAGCATTTTTCCAAGTAGGCATCGGAACATAATCCACACCATCCTGCTTGGCGTAAGCCGGTGTCTCTCTGTCGTCCGGCTGGAATACATGATCGCAAAGGCGACCCATAGCCATTCCGCCGACGATGAGAATCACAAGGCCGATCATAAAGGTAACCATAAGTAATCCTCCCCTTCTTTCCTCAATTTTGTGCAAAACTAAAAATACACCTTGTTCACAGAAATTTCAATATTTTATCCATTTATTTCAAAATCAATAAGTACTTTATTATAGTTTATTTGCCTAAATTTCCTTTCTATTGACGATAATCTGTTAAATAAATAGCAATTTTGTATTTTGTACACATACATTATCCTCTAAAATCAAAGGATAGTTTTTACATTTTTTTGTGCTATTCAAATAAAAGATTAGGAATTTTAAGATTTCTGTACTAAACTGCGGTAAAATAGCCGTCAGAAAGAATAATAAAAGTAGATAGGGGATAGAAAATGAAGGATATTTTGACATTTTTAGAAGAAGAAGGTATTTCGGAAAAGCTTTTAGAGGAGCTGCGCTCCTTCCGTTCCTTTTACAAGCTGGAAGAAGAGGACGAAAAGCGTTTGCCGAAAATGGAGTATTTGTACTACGGAAAGGAAATCTGGGAAGCCGCCATTGCCGCCCTGCTTTCCGGAGCAAACCTGCTTTTGGACGGTCCTAAGGCCACGGGCAAAAACGTTTTAGCCCAGGGACTGGCTCTGGCATTTTCCCGTCCGGAATGGGATATTTCCCTTTATGTCAATTCAGATGCCTCCTCCCTGGTGGGTAGCGATACCTTTTCCCAAGGAGAAGTTAAGCTTCGTAAGGGACCGATTCTGGAGTGTGCCCTTCGTGGGGGCTTCGGCATCTTAGACGAAATCAACATGGCGAAAAATGAATCCTTGGCGGTACTGCACGCTACCCTGGACTTCCGTCACAGCATCGACCTGCCGGGCTACGGCCAGTTCCCCCTGCATGAAGCTACCCGCTTTATCGGCACCATGAATTACGGTTATGCAGGAACCAGAGAGGTAAATGAGGCCTTAGCTTCCCGTTTTCTGGTGCTCCACATGCCGGTGATCAGCGCGGAGAATCTGGATAAGCTTTTGCAGCAGCAATTTCCGAACTTGTCGGAGGAATACAGAAAGCAGTTTGCCCTCCTCTTTTCTGAAATTCAGGAAAAGGTTTCCGGGGGTGAAATTTCCAGCAGAAGCTTGGACCTTAGAGGTTTAATTTCTTCTATTAAAGCAATGCAAAAGGGCTTGTCCGTTTCCAAGGCTTTGGAAATGGGATTGGTAAACAAGTCCTTCGACCTATACGAAAGACAGTTGGTACAGGATTTACTGGATGCCAGAATTCCTAAAGAGCTATCCGGAGAGCGTATTTTCCTATGATGCTGACAGAATTTGAAAAAAAGCGGGCCGCCAATATGATTTGGAACGGCGCCCATAACTATAAGGTCTCTCCCGGCTACCGTATGTATGATTACGAGGGCAAGGCAGACCTGTATTGGAATACCATCATTGGCGCCAGCTATACCCATTTTGACTGGAAGAAGTTAACGGCATTCTACAGCACCTTCCATGAAACTCTGGGACAGGAAACCTACGAAACCCTCTTTTGGCTGGCTCTGGAAAATGCCACCTTCGAAAAGGAAAGTCCTCTAAGAGAAAGTCTGGCTCTCCTTCGCAGAGAATATTGCAAACGGAAGCTTCAGGAATTTATTCCCAGTATTGCGGAAAGCCGAGAAGGCTGGATCTTAGAAGGACATTATAAGACAGCCTTGGGAGAGGACTGCGGTCTGCCGGATCTGGTGGATCGAAAGCTTCTAAAAGAAGTGGAAATTTCCGGGGAGCTGAATACCGAAGAATGGATTCAAAGTCTCTCCAAGACTTTACAAAAATATTTCACCTATCTCCCCGGTCTTCCGGCTGCCATGCAGAAGAAAAAGCGGGAATTCAAGATTCCCCACCTTTTCTTTTGGCTAAAGGACGAGAACGATACTTCTTCCGGAGCACCGAAAAAGCTGGTTTTAGGGCTTTTAGAGCGAAGTAAGGGAGGGGCGGACAGCAGGGATGTGGAAACCGCCTCCGAAAAATACCAAAAAATCACCGAGGAAGGTCTGCGAAAATACATTCAGAGCTATTTCGGACAGCCTCTCTTCGATAAGAAAAAATCCGAAGCCATGGAAAAAGCCTGCTGCATTGGAAACCATCAGGGAGCAAGACTGTATTTTACCAACGGTAAGGAAGAGGACAATCTAAAAGGCTTCGCCGCGAAAATGCGGAAGGAAATGGAAGCCCAGCGAAAGAAAAACGAACAGGCCTATGAAAAAGAAGAAAGCTATAACCAGACGCAGATTTTCAGACTAAGTCAGATGTTGAAAAATGCGCTTCTTAGCAGTTTGGAGCCAAGTCCCGTCCTTTCCAATCAGGGCAAATTGATTCCTTCTCTTTTGTGGAAGCCCCTATATCTAAAGGGCCACAATAAAATTTTCCAAAAGGAAATTGCAGACAGTCAAGGCTCTCTTACGGTGGATTTACTGCTGGATGCCTCTTCCTCCCAGATTCATCGGATGGAAACCGTATCCCAACAGGGCTATATTCTGGCAAAAGCTTTGGATAACTGTCGAATTCCGGTTCGGGTTTTCGGCTACTCCTCCATGAGCGGCTATACGGTTTTGAATCGATATCGGGACTATGCGGAACGAAATAAGAACAAAGAAATTTTCCGTTACTTCACCACCGGAGCAAACCGGGACGGCCTGGCGCTTTCCGCCGTTTTGGAGCAGTTAAAGGAAAATACAGCCTCCCATCGCCTGGTAATCTGGCTTACGGATTTAAGTCCCAACGACCTTTTGGAGGTAAAGAACAAGGCCAGAAACTATTCCGGAGATTTGGCCATCTCCGACATTCAGGAAATAGTGCATAAAGCTCATATGGAAGATATTTATGTACTACTGGCCTATACCGGAAAGGACAAGGACGTTCCCAATGCTCAGAAGATTTTCGGCAGAAACTTTGTAAAGGTCCAGTCCTTAGAGCATTTTTCCGAGCTGATGGGGAAAATGATTCAGGCGGAAATTCAAAGAATGTAAATAGAGCAAAGATTTTGTCAGTCGATAAAAAATAAAAAGAGAGTAGTCAAAGACCGGAATCAAGTAATCAAAGACCGGAATCAAGCTATACCTTGACAGTACCCCGCATTGTCCTATAATGGATGTAGTATTGAAAACTACTTAGAAAGGGAAAGCCCTATGAAATATCAGATTATTTGTGACAGCTGTGGAGATTTTACACCGGAAATGAAGGCGGATCCTCATTTTCGTATGGTCCCTCTAAGCTTGGAAATCGGGGAATACAGAATTATGGATGATGAGCATTTCGATCAGAAAGATTTCATTAAAAAGATGGCCTCATCTTCCATCGGCGCAAAAACCGCCTGCCCCTCTCCGGAGGCCTTTCAGAAAGCCATCGAAGAGTCCGATGCGGATGAAGTCTATATTGTAACCCTCTCCGACCAGCTTTCCGGTACCTATCAGGCTGCAAAAATCGGCATTGACCTCTATACGGAAGCCCATGAAGATTCTCCCAAGAAGATTCATTTGTTTAACTCCAAGTCCGCTTCCGCCGGAGAATGCAAGCTTTGCCTGGACATTCAGGAATGTAAGGAAGCCGGTCTAGGTTTTGTGGAAGTGGTAGACATTGTCGAGAAAAAATGTAACGACATCGTAACGGTTTTTGTACTGGAGTCTCTGGAAACCTTACGGAAAAACGGTAGACTTTCCGCCGTAAAATCCTTCTTGGCTTCCGCCTTAAACATTAAACCCGTTATGGGTGCGGTAAACGGTACCATTGTAAAATTGGACCAGCAAAGAGGTATACAGAAGGCCTTAAAGAGAATGGTGCAGTTAGCCGTTGAACGTGCCGGGGGTGCGGAAGCGGTAAAAGAAAAGCGACTGGTAATCACCCATGTCAATGCTCCGGAGCGGGCAGAACAAGTAAAAGAAGACTTCCTGAAGGAAGGAAGCTTTAAAGAAATTGTGGTGACCGATGCCGCCGGTGTAGCCACCATTTATGCTAACGATCAGGGAATTGTTGCTGCACTATAAATTGATTATCAAGTTGATGATTAGGAATTCACAATTATTTTTTAACATTCATAGTATAGGTTACAAAAATAGGTCTCATGGAGTATGATTAAATCGCTCCATGAGACCTATTTTCCCTTTTATATTGTTTCATAATGAGACCACATCGATAGTATTTTAACCACGTTGTTTTCTAAGCTCCTCACGGGACAAACACTCGTCGATTGGCTCATTGATTCCTTCCAATATTTTTTCTTTTAAATTGGGAATGCTCTCGATATAAAGAGATTCCTTTAAGCTATTCAGGTAACTCTCCGAAACCACAAAGAAATTCTCTCCCTCATCTCTTGTTACTGCTATCTCACGATTTGTATCTAAGGACTTAATATAGTCATCAAAATTATTTTTGAATTTTTTCTCACTTGTGATAATCATATTTTTCTCCTCTAGCTATACTTAATTATTTTTCGTCTCCTTAAGGCTATCACTATTCTTATCCTTTGAAAAGTCGCAAAAATATATTTTCATGCTATAAGTCTCAAATATTTTTATTTGAGTAAGTAGCCCATCCGTTATTTCGCCTCCGCCACCTTCTCCTGATAGTAGGAAAAGAAGTAATCCGCAGTGCTTCCCTCATGACTATGAAGATCGATTTCCTTCCAGAAGGGTTCTCGGAAACGGACAATATGCTCTTTTTGATAGGCCTCGTAGCTCTCCTGAAAATGCAGGGATCGAATAGCTGTCTCCAGCCTCTCCTTTCGTTCCTTGGTAGCCTCCTCATCATAGGAGCTTAGACATTTTAAAATGTAGTACTTTCCATCCTGAGAAAATACGGAGGAGATTTCATTGTCCTCTAAGGAAAAGGCCACCTTCGCGTATTCATCCTCACTTTCTCCAAAGGCCAACTGTTTCTGCAATTCCGGATCCTCGGAATACTGTCTGGCATAATAGGAAAAATTGGCACCGGCAAGCTTTACCTTTTCCTCCAGCTCTTTCGCCAGGGCTTCATCCTGCACCACAATCTGCTCCACAGAAATCACCTTGGCTTCCGCCGCACTTAATTCCGTATCCACGTTGGCCAAAAGGGACTTTGCGGTTTTCTCCGCCACAAAATAAGCTACATACATGTCCACAACGTCCTTCAGACTGCAGTTTCCAAAGAAGGCCTTGTCCTCTTCGCTAAGACTTTGATAAAAGGCATTGGCCGCAGCTCGAATACTTTCCATCTCCGTTCCGCTGGCGATAATTCCCTTTTCCTCCGCCATCAGATTCAAAGTACGGATATCCTGCAGAAATTCCTTGGTTTTTGCCAGAAAATATTCTCCGTAGGTCTTTTCCACCTGTCCTTCCACAGGAAGATCCCAGACTTCCTTCCCCATAACATTTTGAATGCGATTCCGCTCCGAGCCTACTACAATCATGGCCTGAGCTTCGGTATAGCCGGGAATATTCTCCGTTTTCCCGCTAATCGCAATTCCTTTACAAGCGCTTAGGAGAAAAAGCAGGGAAAGGATAAGGCAGAAAAAACGCCTTATCCTTTTTTTCTTATCCCAAATAGCCATAGACATACCCCATTCCTACTGCAATGGCAAGCCCTAAAATGGCCCCCATTAAAACCTGCAGGGGGCTATGCCCCACATATTCCTTTAGTTTTTTCTCAAATTCCTTACCGGTCCAGGCAAAAGGATTATCCAGTAAGAGACGATTCAAAATCACCGCCTGCTTGCCGGTTTCTCTTCTGACTCCGGTGGCATCATACATCACCACAACGGCAAAAACCAGAGATACCGCAAAGATAGCACTATCCACTCCGTAAGAAATTCCGGCCGCCGTGGCTAAAGCCACCACTGTAGAGGAATGGCTGGAGGGCATTCCTCCGGAACCGGTCATCCTTTCCCAGTTTATCCCTTTATTAAAATAAGCATCAATCGCGGTCTTACAAACCTGGGCAACAAACCAGGAGAGCAGAGCTGAGATCAATAAATAATTGTCTAAAAGTTGCTCTTGAAACGTCATGCCTTTTCTATGTTTCCTTTCTTCGGCTTTTATCTTTCCACCAGCCAGTCATAAAGCTCCTGATACTGAAGAGCGGAACTCTTCCAAGAATAATCCTGTTCCATGCCCCTGGCAATCATTTCTTCCCAAGCCTCCCTATGGTCATAATACACCTGCTCCGCATAACGGATACTTGCCATCATTTCATGGGCATTGTAATTGGCAAAGGAGAAGCCTGTTCCCTTTCCTTCATATTCGTTATATGGCTCTACTGTATCCTTCAAACCTCCGGTTTCCCGGACAATGGGAACCGTGCCGTAGCGAAGGGCAATCAACTGTGAAAGACCACAGGGCTCAAAGAGAGATGGCATCAGCAGGGCATCACAGCCTGCATAGATTTTATGGCTCTTCTCTTCAGAATAGTAAATCTGGGCAGAAACCCTCTTAGGATACTTCCAAGCATAGTGCCGGAAGAAATTCTCATAGCCGTCCTCCCCTGTACCCAAAACCACAAACTGAATCTTGTCTTGGCAAATTTCATCAAAAACTCTCACCAGAAGATCCAGTCCTTTTTGGTCCGTCAGTCGACTAACCATACCGATCAGCATACAATTCGGATCCACCTCTAAGCCCAGCTCCTCCTGTAAGGCTTTCTTCACCTCCGGCTTTCCCGTCCGGAAGGAGACAGAATCATAATTGGCAGGAAGGAAGGGATCTCTCTTGGGATTCCATTCCTCGTAGTCAATCCCGTTTACGATTCCCCGAAGGTCATGGTCTCTGGCCTGTAAAAGCCCTTCCAGCCCCTCCCCGAAGAAGGGATATTGAATCTCCCTGGCATAGGTTTTGCTGACCGTGGTAATGGCATCCGCATAAACCAAACCGCCCTTTAAAAGATTGCCGTTTCTATCACATTCCAGCTTATCCGGGGTGAAATAATAATCCGACAGCTCGGTAAAGCGTTTAATGGTCTTAATGTCCCACACGCCTTGGAAACGCAGGTTGTGAATGGTAAATACGGAACGGATAGAACGGAAAAACTCACCTCCCGCAAAACGATCCTTTAATAAAACCGGTGCCAATCCGGTCTGCCAGTCATGACAATGCAGCACATCCGGATGAAAATCCAAGAGGGGCAGAGCGGACAAAGCCGCATAACAGAAGAAACAGAACTTCTCCAAATCCCAGTACCAGTTTCCATAAGGTCTGTTTCCGGAAAAATAGTATTCATTGTCGATGAAGTAGTATAGGATGCCATCCACTTCCTTCTCCAAAACGCCTACATAACGGGACTGTCCCAGGTAGTCCATGTAGAAGTGGGTTTTATACTGCAATTCACACCTTTTCTCTTCCGGAATACACATGTATTTGGGAATCATCACCCTGCAATCAAAGTAATTGGAATCCAGAGCTTTGGGCAAAGAACCGCACACATCCGCCAAACCTCCTGTTTTGATAAAGGGAACTGCCTCTGATGCAAGAAATAAAATGTTTTTCATCCTATCCTCCTTCCTAAATATCACATGCTTTTCCGTTGCTTCTTCGCCTTGGACTTCGCCTTCAGCTCTCTGGCATTTTCCAGGGAAGCCTCCGAAAGCTCATCTCCTCCAAGAAGCCTTGCCAGCTCTTCTATGGATTCCTTCTCCTCCAAGGGATGAATCCTGGTGTGGGTGGCGCCATCCTCCACCGTCTTTTCAATAAGAAAATGAT
Source organism: uncultured Oribacterium sp. (assembly GCA_963545375.1). Taxonomy (GTDB): domain Bacteria; phylum Bacillota; class Clostridia; order Lachnospirales; family Lachnospiraceae; genus Oribacterium. The sequence continues at coordinate 16,601 of CAUUJL010000009.1, read as the reverse complement.
GGTCTGCCTTTGCCGCAATCTGGGGCAGGTGGGTAATCAAAATTACCTGATGATTCTTCGCAATCTTCTGGAGCTTTTCCCCTACCTTCTCTGCGGTTCTTCCGGAAATTCCGGTGTCAATCTCGTCAAAAATCAGGGTGGAAACTCCGTCCGTATCCGCCAGTACCGTCTTAATGGACAGCATAATGCGGGAAAGTTCTCCTCCGGAGCCCACCTCCCGAAGAGGCCGAAGAGGTTCTCCCGGGTTTAGGCTCACATAGGCCTCCACCTCGTCCAAGCCCTTCTCTGTAGGCTCCTTCTTCTCCTGAAAATGAAATTCGAACTTGGTGTCCAGGAATCCCATTTCCTGCATTTCCCCTTGGATTTGCTTGGCTAAGACCTTGGCATCCTCCTGCCTTTCCTTGGAAAGGAGCACTGCCTTCTCTCGTAGGAGCTTTTCCTGTTCTACTATGGCCTTCTTCGCCTTCTCTTCAGCCTTCTCATAGTCCAAAAGAAAGCTTCTTCTTTCCTCTTTCTTGGCTAATGCGGCCAGAGCCTTGGCTTCCGTGCCTCCATGCTTCATCATGACTCTGCGAATCTGTTCCAGCCGCTCTCCCAGAGTAAAAAGCTTTTCCTCATCTACTTCCGCATGGTCCAGATAATGGTCTAAGGAGCGAAGACAATCCTCTCCCACCGCCTCCAAATCATAGAGACTGTCGGAAAGCCCCTTTAAGCTTTCATCAAAATCCTTGGCCTCCTCCACCGCCTGTATGGGACGATGAAATTCCATTTCCTCCAGACTTTCCTTTGCGGAAAGCAGCAGGCTCTTCAGCCTGTCCATATTTTCATAAAGGCTGTACTCTTTAGTCAGCTCCGCCTCTTCTCCCTCGGAAAGATTGGCATCCGCAAGCTCCTGAATCTCAAAATCCAGAAAATCCAGCTCCCGTGTTCTTTCCTCTTCCTTCAGAGAAAATTTCTGTAAAGCCTTCTTTCTCTCTTGTAGCAGATGATAGGCATCCGCCACTTCCTCTAAAAGCTTTCCGCCCTGCTTTTTCCGAAAGCCGTCGATAATCTCCAAATGAGAGCCTTCCCGAAGCAGACTTTGATGCTCATGCTGCCCGTGCAGATCCAAAAGGCCGCCGGTAATCTCCCGAAGCTTAGCCAGAGTAAGCCCTAAATCATTGACCCGAATATCGGACTTCTTTTCGGAAATCTTCCTGCGAATCAAGAGTCTTTCCTCATCCAGCTCTAAATCCTCTTCCAAGGCTTGAATCCGGCGCACTTCCTCCTCCGTCAGAGAAAAGTCCAGCTCCACAATGGCCTGTTCCTTTCCATGGCGAATCAGGTCTTTATTGGCCTTTTGCCCCAGAGCCAGCTGAATGGATCCAAGCAAAATAGACTTTCCCGCTCCGGTTTCTCCGGTTAAGACATTTAAGCCGCCGGAAAACTCTACAACGGATTTCTCTATTAAGGCCAAATCTTTTACCAGCAGTCGATCCAGCATGCCTTCCTCCTTATTTGTTAGCCTCTCATCAGGTTTTCAATACTATCTTTTAAAGCCTGACTATCCTTCTCTCCGGAAGTGACACAGAAGATGGTATCATCCCCTGCAAGACTTCCCACAATCTCCGAAAAATGATGCTGGTCAATGGCCATAGCCACGCCATTTGCCATACCGGAAAGGGTTTTGATGACCAAAATATTGCCCGCCACCGCCATGGATACCGTGCCGTCCCGCATCACCCGGACAAATTTCTCCAAATCTCTCTCCGGAGACTCCTTTAAAAGGCTCTGGTAAACCATCTTGCCGTGTTTTTGCATTTTCGTAAGCTGCAAGGACTTGATGTCCCGGGACACCGTGGCCTGGGTTACGGAATATCCCTCCAGCTGCAACTGTCTGGCCAGTTCCTCCTGGGTTTCAATATCCTGTTCTTCGATTAAAGAAAGAATTCTATCCTGTCTTGTCTTTTTCATCAAAAACCTCTCTTATAAGTTTGCCATCTTCTCTCGCAAAGTATGAAGAAAACTTTCCTTGGAAAATTTAATCAAAACCGTTTCTTCCCTGGCCTTCCTGATTCGCACCACATCTCCGGCCAAAAGTTCGATAGGAGCCTCTCCGTCAAAGGACAGCACCTGATCTCCCCCCTCCATCACAATCTCCAGGGTTCTCCGATTATCCAGTACCACTGCTCTGGCATTTAAGGAATGGGCACAGATAGGATTCATGATATATACCGGAGCTTCCGGAGAAATAATAGGGCCTCCTGCAGAAAGATTATAAGCGGTGGAACCGGTAGGCGTGGAAATGATGATACCGTCTGCGGAATAGTGAACCATTTCCATCCCGTCGCAAAAGACCTGAAAATGATGTATGGACACCCCTCGCACTCTGGAGAGTAAAAGCTCATTCAAGGCAGACCTTGAAAATATCTCCTTTCCCTGTCGGAAAATGCTGCCGGAAAGCATGGCTCTTCGATCCTCCACATAATCCCCGGCCACAAGTCGTTCTACAGCTTCCCCAATCCTTCTTCTCTGGCGAATCTCGGTAAGATAACCAAGATGTCCCGCATTGATTCCTAAAATCGGAACCGGCATCCCCTGTAAAACCCCGGTGGTATGGAGAATCGTGCCATCTCCCCCCAAGGTAATCAGGCAATCCATACCCACAAAATCTTCTCTGGAAAAATCCTTGTTCAAAAAAATCTTGGGGCTAATGCCTTTCTTCGCCAATTCTTCTTCTATAATTTTTTGGAAGCTCTCTGCCTCTGGCTTTGTTTGATTCACAATGAGTGCCAAATTCATGAATTTCTTTCCTCTCTAGTATAGCATATCTTCCGTTAGCTTGCTTAAACTATAAGTCTTGTGATGAATTTTATTTTAACTCTGAGTCTTGCGATGAATTTTATTTTAACTTTATGTCTTGCAATGAATTTTATTTTAACTTTATGTCTTGCAATGAATTTTATTTTAGCTTTAATTCTTGCTGTCAACTTAGTTAACTATAAGTCCCGGTGGGAATCTTCCGTAATTCGCATAAGCTCGGCTTCCCAAGCTTCCGATAATGCCTCTTCGACATTTCCCCTATCCTCCAAAAAGCAGAGGTACTCAATATTTCCCTCCGGTCCCTTAATAGGAGAAAAATCCAGTCCCTGTACCGAAAAGCCGATAGAAGATGCGAAGGACAGTACCTTTCGAATCACTTCCCGATGCACGGAAATGTCCCGTACCACGCCCTTTTTTCCCACCTGTTCTCTTCCCGCCTCAAACTGAGGCTTAATCAGACAAACCACCTGAGAAGGAAGCTTTCCCAGCTTCTTCACCACAGGAAGCACCAAGGTTAAGCTGATAAAGGAAACATCTATGGAAAAGAAGGAGGGCTTTTCTCCCAGCGCTAAAATGTCCTCTTCCTCCACATAGCGAATATTACACTTCTCCATGGAGTGCACTCTTTCATCATTTCTAAGCTTCCAATCCAGCTGTCCATGACCCACATCCACGGCATAAACCTCCACCGCTCCGTTTTGAAGCATACAATCCGTAAAGCCTCCGGTGGAAGCACCGATATCCATACAAACTCTGTTTTCCAAAGAAATCGGGAAAGATTTTAGAGCCTTCTCTAATTTTAAGCCCCCTCTGGACACATAGGGAAGAGCCTTTCCCTTCACAAGAATCTCCGCATCCTCCGGAAAGCTGCTGCCGGCCTTATCTTCCTTTTCTCCATTTACAAAGACCAACCCTGCCATAATGGCCCGCTTAGCCTTTTCCCGACTTTCCATAAGCCCTCTTTCCACCAAAAGAACATCCAGCCGTTCCTTCTTTCCAGCCATGCTTTATCCTTTCTTAGATTCCAAGTTAATTTTTACTGCGCCCATACATTTCCCTTTATTCCTTAAATATCCCCTTCTCCTGCATGCTCCTGATAATGCTGTCGGAGTCAATGCCTAAAATTTCCCGAAGAGCGGAAACGCTTCCATGCTCCACATAGGCATCCGGAAGAGCCACCGTTTCCACCCTGATTTCCGGATGGCGGGCATTCATATATTCCAAAACAGCCTCACCGAAGCCGCCATTTCGCACATTTTCCTCTAAGCTAATGATAGTGTGATGTCCCTCTTCCACCAGCCTGTCCAAAATCTCCGTATCAATGGGCTTGGCAAATCGGGCGTTCACAAGGCTTAAGTGATAGCCCTTCTTCTCCATCTTTTCCGCAATATGGGCTCCGGTGGACACCATGGAACCAAGAGCCAAAAGGGCAATTCCCTCTCCCTTTTTCAGAAGCTCCGCCTTTCCCAGAAGGATTTCCTCCTGCTGCTCTGAAAATCCCTGATAAGCTACACCTCTTGGATAGCGAAGGCAAATCGGAGCGGAAAAGGCCAGGGCAAAACGAAGCATTTCCTGCAGCTCCCGAGCATTTTTCGGTGCCATCACCGTCATGTTTGGCATCAGGCGAAGGTAAGACAGGTCAAAAATCCCCTGGTGGGTTTCTCCATCCGCCCCAACCAGTCCTGCCCGGTCAACGGCAAAGACCACCGGCAGCTTTTGCAGGCATACGTCATGCACCAGCTGGTCAAAGCCTCTTTGCAAAAAGCTGGAATATACTGCCATCACCGGCTTTAAGCCCATGCTGGCCATGCCTGCCGCAGAGGTTACCCCGTGGGCCTCCGCAATCCCCACATCAAAGAAGCGTCTGGGGAAGGCCTTTTCGAAGGCATCCAATCCTGTACCATCCGGCATAGCCGCGGTAATGGCTACAATATTCCGATTCTTCCGGCCCTCTTCCACCATGGTCTGAGAAAAGACCTTGGTATAGCTGATGCCGGCACTTTCCGCCTTGTCCTTTCCGGTGGACAAATGGAAGGGACTTACCCCATGGTAATGGCTTGGAGACTTCTCCGCCGGCACATAGCCCTTTCCCTTTTTGGTAACCACATGAATCAAAACCGCATGATCCACCCGCTTCGCTTCCTGTAACACCGTCTCCAGGGCCTTAATATCATGTCCGTCTACAGGCCCCAGATAGGTAATGCCCATGTTTTCAAAAAACATGCCTCGAACAAAAAGCTGTTTAATGGAGTTTTTGGTATTTTTCAAACGATCCACAAGACTTGGCCCAAGGATAGGCACCCTGGAAAGTCCTGCCGCAAAATTCTCTTTGAAATGGGTGTAATTCTCATGGGAGCGAATGCCGTTTAGATAGGTGGAAATCCCCCCCACATTCTTGGCTATAGACATTTCGTTATCATTTAAAATGATAATGAAGTTCTTCTTCATTTTCGAAGCATTGTTTAAAGCCTCATAGGCCATGCCTCCGGTAAGGGCTCCATCTCCAATGACCGCCACCACCGTTTCCTTCCCTCCCAAAATATCCCTGGCCTGGGCTATTCCCAGAGCTGCGGAAATGGAGGTGGAGCTGTGGCCGGTATTAAAGCAATCATAGGGACTTTCCTCCCGCTTGGGAAAACCGCTGATTCCCCCCAGCTGTCGAAGCCCGTCGAAGTCATCCATTCTTCCGGAAAGAATCTTATGGGTATAGCACTGGTGTCCCACATCCCATACCAGCTTATCCTGGGGCAGATTCAGGCTATGAAAAAGAGCGATGGTCAGCTCCACCACCCCCAGATTGGAGGCCAGATGCCCCCCATGCATGGAGGTTTTTTCCAAAATAAAACGTCTCAGCTCCTTGGCCAAGGCCTTTTGTTCGGAAAGGGACAGCCTCTTTACATCCTCCGCCCCATGAATTGACTCTAATATCATGAAAAATCTCCTAATTCTTTCAACAAAGAGAAACTATCGCCTCTTCCAACAGACTTTCTCCATCGCTCCTTATTAAGAAAACAGATTTCCTTTTCGAAAGCTCCTAGTAAAGCAAAACTGCCTTCCTTCTAACTCCTTCTGGAACAAAGATATTTGCTAAAGGAAAGAAGGAAATCCAAGGCTTCCGCATCCACAGTACTCTTATCCAAGCTTTGTAAGAGACTTCTGCCCTCTTCCGTATACTGCTCCACCATGGCCTCCGCCTTCTCCATTCCATAAAAGCTAAGAGCCGTGGTTTTCGCCTGTTCCGCATCAGAGTGGATAGGTTTTCCCAGCTCGGAAAAGCTGGAAATCTCATCCAAAATATCATCCCGAATCTGGAAGGCCAGGCCGATTTTCTCCCCAAAGGAAGACAGCTTCTCCTGCTCCTCCGGACTAGCTCCCCCCAGCAAAGCGCCGATTTCCAAGGAAGCGGAAAGGAGAGCTGCGGTTTTCTTTCGATAAATGAAGAAAAGCTCTTCCTCTGTTAAAGGCTGTCCTGTCTTTTCAATGTCCAGCACCTGTCCTCCAATCATGCCCTCTATTCCGGCAGACTTCGCCAAAATCTTCAGGCCTTGCATGGTAGGGGAAAGAAGTTTCACGCTGTTGCCCTTTTTCCCTTCCCTCTCCAAAACTTCCAAGACCCATTGAAAGGCATAAAGACTTAAAGAATCTCCTGCCAGTATTCCCTGAGCCTCCGTAAAACGGTACCAGGTAGCTTCCTTACCTCTACGATACTTGTCATTATCCATGGCAGGCAGGTCATCATGGCAAAGAGAAAAGCTATGAATCATTTCCATAGCCAGCATAAAAGCCTCAGCCAAGGGTAGAAAAAGCTTCCGTCTTTCTTCCCCGGCGGAAAGCAAAAAGGCCTCTCGAAGCAGGATGGGACGAATCCGTTTTCCCCCTACCATAAGGCTGTAGTTCATGGCTTCTATTCCGGTTTTCGCAGGTCCCTTTTCCTCCGGCAAAAATGCGTTCAGAATAGCTTCCACTTCCTGTCTCCTCTTTTGAAATGCCGCTTCCACGGAATGATTCCCCATCTCGGTGCCCTGATTTTCCATCTCGGCACCCTGATTTCCTATCTCGGTACTCTGATTTCCTATCTTGGCACCCTGATTCTCCTTAAGCATCCAAGCCACCCTTTTGCTCACTGTCTAAAAGCTTCACCTGCTTTTCAATCTGGTCAATGCTTTCATTGGCTTCCTTCAGCAAAGAAACCGCCTTTTGGTAGATGGCAAAGCTTTTTTCCAAGCTATCCTCGCCCTCCATCTTCTCCAAAAGTCCATCCAGATTTTCAAAAATCTCGTTTAAATCCTTCTTTTCCTTCTGCTCTTTCTCCGCCTTCTTCAGCTTCTGCTCTTCGACTTTCTTTTCCTCTGTTCCCATACAGGCTCCTTTCTCTAGGCGTTTCTCCTATTCTATACCAAGCTGCTATTGCTCCGGCTTCTCCGCCCCAAGCCGTTCTTCCTTGTGCTTTTCCAAAACCTTGGCCTTGGCAGTGCCGTCCGTAAAATGAATCTGTAAAATCTCTCCCATTTTCACCTGCTCCACACTACTCATCCGCTTACCGTCTTCCCTTTGCACATAGGAAAATCCCTTGGACAGCAGGCGCAGGGGGGAAAGGGCATCGAATTGCTCGGAAAGAATAGCTAACTGATGCTTCTTCTTTTCCAGCTTCCCTTCCATGAGCCTTGGAAAATGCCGATACCGCTCCTCTTTATTTTTCGCAAGAAGAATCTTTTCCTTCATCTTATGGGGAAAGACCTGATACTCTCCCATCCTGTCCTTGGCATTTGTAAGCTTACGCTCCATCCATTGGGGGAATACCCGGTAGGGCAGAAGCGCCGATTTATTTTCCTGAATGCATAGCTCCATCTGCCTTTGAAAACGACTTTCCAAATCCAGCAGTCTATGCTGTTTTCCCTGTAGAATATTTCTGGGGTGAAGGACAGAAAAACGAAGCTCCTCCTCCTTAACCCTTTGCCGCATTTTCTGAATAATCCGCTCCATCCTTTGATGGAAGGTATAGGTATAGCTTGCCAAATCATCCACAAACTGCATATAGTCGAAAACCGCAAGCTCCGCCGCCGCAGAGGGGGTGGGTGCCCGCAAATCCGATACGAAGTCTGCAATGGTGGTATCGGTTTCATGTCCCACAGCGGAAATGATGGGGGTGTCCGCATTGAAAATAGCCTTAGCCACCGCCTCTTCGTTAAAGGCCCAAAGGTCCTCTATGGAACCGCCACCTCTTCCTACAATCAGTACATCCAAGCCCATCTGATCCAATCGGGCAATCCCCTTACAAATAGAAGCCACTGCTCCCTCTCCCTGTACCAGGGCCGGATAGAGGAAAAGCTCCACAAAGGGATTTCTTCGCTTTGCAATTTGGATAATGTCCCGCACCGCTGCTCCGGAGCTTGCGGTAACAATACCGATTTTTCTGGCATACTTGGGAATCGGCTTTTTATACATGGCATCAAAAAGTCCCATTTCCTGCAATTCCTTCTTCAAGGCCTCAAAGCGAAGATAAAGGTCTCCCTGCCCCGCCCTTTGAAAGGAATCCGCATAAATCTGGTAGCTGCCCCCTACCTCATAAACACCGATACGGCCGGAACACAGCACCTTCATTCCATTTTCCAACGGAAAAGCAAGCCCCGCCCTCTTTCCCGCAAACATAATGCCGGAAAGCTGCGAAGCCTGGTCCTTTAAGGTGAAGTAAATATGTCCGGAAGGATGCATTTTCAAGTTAGAAATTTCCCCACTGACGGTAATGTGGGAAAGGAAGAAATCTTCCTGCATCATTCGTGCCAGATAGCGATTTACCTGACTAACCGTATATTCTTTATTTGCCATAGGCTACTGTTGATTTCCCACTATCCTCTCTTTGGAGCTTTTTCCTCTTTAGCTTTTGATTTAACGATATGGAAGGATTTCTTCTCCGACTTTCCGGATTTACCCTTAGCGGACTTGCCCTTCTCTTCGCCATCAGCCTGCTTTCCGGTGATACGCGCCAGGACACCATTGACAAAGGAGCCGGAATCCGCTCCCCCGTACTTCTTCGCAATCTCTACCGCCTCGTTGAAAACCACCTTATCCGGGGTCTCTTCCTGATACTCCAACTCATACAAAGCCAAACGAAGAACGGTTAAGTCCGTCTTGGACATACGGCTGGTGGTCCACCCCTCTGTTACCGCGTTGATTCGCTCATCCAAATGAGGAAGTAAGTCCAGAATCTTCATGACTTCCTGAGACAAATAAGCTTCTTCCTCTTCGGAAAGATGCGCTTCTTCCTTCTCCGGAAGTAAAAAGTCCTCATCCTCTTCCTTGCTATAGGAATAATGGCTCAACTGCTCCTGTTTTCCCTCTTCCGGGTAAAATAAGGTGGAAAACAAGAGTTTAAATTTATGGTCTCTTTCTTCTCTCTTATTCATTCTCTTTATTCACCACTCCGGAAATCTTAACATTGACTTCTCTAACCGTTAAACCGGTCATACTGTTAATGCTGGAAACCACTCTTTCCTGTACTGCCTTGGAAACCTCGGGAATCGCATAACCGTAGCAAATGTTTAAGCGCAAATCCACAGCCACTTCCTCACCGGAAATCTCCACCTTAACACCGCGAGCCAGATCCTTAATTCCCATACGAGAAACCAGGGCTCCGGACCAGCCGCCATCCATGGAATCTACGCCATCCACCTCCGTTGCCGCAATGCCGGCAATGATGGAAATGACCTCATCCGCAATGATAACCTCTCCAAAACTATCCTGATCCTGTTCTTCTACTCTATATGCTCTTTGTTCTTCCATGAAGACCTCCCATAAATAACAACAATCTTTTGGAAATTTTACCATAAAAACGGAAAAAAGGAAAAGAAAAAAGGAGGCTGAAGAGAAAAGTAAGAAATAGAGCCGTTCCTCTTTAAGGGGGATTAGTGCCAAGGCACGTTCCCGCTGGCCCCAAAAAGAGGATGTAAGAAGCCAAATGGTTTTCGACAATATGGGCCTGAAATCAGGGGCACGCTCTCGCTAGCCTCGCCACGTAGCGGATACTAAGCGAAAAACTGCAGTTCCTTTGTTTTTCGCAAGTACCGACGGGCTCAGACTACCCCTTCTTTCAGACCTATATTGTCGAAAAGCTATTCCATTCGCTTGGCTTTTTATATCCTTACTTCGTAAAAATATCCGAGCTAGAAATTCCGCTAGACTCAAACCTCTTTTTCCCCAATTCCGCTTAAAAAAGGCAGCTAAACTCAGCTTTTCTTTTTTCTTCAACCTCCTTTGAAAAATAGAAGTCTTATTTCGCAACAAACACCTCTTCATCTACTTCCTCTTCTTCGTTGGCATTTTCGCCTTCGTCCTCCGGTTGTTTTCCATCCCTATATTCAAGATAAATTTTCACTTGCAGTATAATTATAATATAATTACAATATATCTATAGAAAGGCGGTGCCCTATGGAATTCGAATGGGATGAAACCAAAAATCGGATAAACCAAATTAATCCGTATTATCTCATCAAGAAAGGCAACTGCAGCTGAGAAAACAGGCTATGAAAGGAGTGTAAGGTGATGAATGATAGAGATGATTTTTTAGAAAAAGAATTTGATTTTAGCAAGGCTATAAAAAATCCGTATGCTAAGGCTCTGAAAAAGCAGATAACCATTAACCTTGACGAAAAAGTAATTCTCTTTTTTAAGAACAAAGCAGAAAACACAGGGATTCCATATCAGACTTTAATTAATCTATATTTAAAGGATTGTGTGAAGAATAATCGTCAACTTGAATTATCATGGAAATAGAGAGCATGTAAAAAATAATTTTCCACATAATATAGGTCTGAAATCAGGGGACTCAGAGCACCTCTTCTCACAGAAACTCTTTTTCAAACAACTTCCTTATTTCGCTACATCCGCCTCTTCGTCTACTTCCTCTTCTTCGTTGTCATTTTCGCTTTCGTCCTCCGGCTGTTCTTCATCCGGGACTTCAATGGGGTCTTCTTCTTTTAAGTCGTACTGCTCCATATCCACTTCCACCTTTTCCTGCCAGGGGTTTACCGGGCCGGGGACATAAATTCCCATCATAGTATTGCCATAGTGAGCCTGAAAGGTTCCGTTGGGAAGAGCGGTGATTCTGGGAATGGAGTTTTCTTTCAGTTCCGCCTCCGCCTTAGCCAAAAGCTCATCCAGCACAATACTGGGCTTTGTTCTATAGGTGCTTTTGGAAAAATATGTCGGCTGTCCGTTTGCTCCAAGGAACTGCCCCTGATCATTGACAGGATACTGGCCATCCACCTTGGTGTTTACCGCCATACTGCCATTTTCCGAAAAATAATAGGCGTAGCCGTCAATCACAGCCCAGCCCTTCATCATTTTTCCAAGATTCTTTTCTCTGTTATTCAGAAAATACCACTGCTCCCCATCCTTTAACCAACCGATCAGCAGTTTTTCTCTTTGGGGACTGATGTAGTACCAGTCCTCCTTATCCTGAATCCAACCGGTTAAAGGCGTGCCGGCTTTGGTGTGATAGCTCCACTCTTTATTTTCATAAACCCAAACGCCCTGTTCTCTTTCCTCCGCATGAACCAAAATGCTGCAATACAGGCATAAAAATAAAAGGAAAAGGCAGGCCAAGCCACGTAACGCCGGCGCAGGAAGGAGACTTTCTCTATTCTCTCCCCAAGTTTTCCCAAAAAATCCCGAATTTTTCTCATCAAAAATAGAGCGCGCCTTGCTGATGGCATAGGGCTTATGAGTCTGCTGCATTTTCTCAGTTAAGATTCTATATTCTTCTTCCCGTCTTTGATATGGATTCCTCTTCATGATATATTCTTTCCCCTATTCCTTGGATTATTTTTTTATTCAAACATTATTTCTATTAGAGCATTATTTCCATTAGATTATTGTTTCTGATGGATTAATGTTCCTATGGAATCATTGCTTCTACTGAATCATTATTCCTATAGATTATCGGTCGGAATCGGGAAAAGAATAAAGGAGCAGTAAAACCAGAGAAGAACATTATACAGTATAGGTCTAAAACGGGGCACGCTCCCGCTAGCCTCGCCCTACAAGGGTTCTAAGCTTTTACAAGACAAAAGCCAAGAACCCGTGGGCTCAGACTACCCCTGTTTTAGACCTATACTGCATTGTTCTATTTAAACCTTGTTTTACTGCTCCTTTAACGCTTTTACCCCTGCGGAAATCTGCTCTGCCATATAGCTTAGCATTTCCTTGGTCATTCCGGGGTAAACGCCAATCCAGAAGGTATGCTCCATAATATAGTCGGTTTCCGTTAAATCCCCTACCACTCGATAAGCATCGGTGTTCCGAATCTGGTTAAAGCAGGGGTGCTTAATCAAGTTTCCGGAGAACAGCAATCGAGTCTGGATATTTCTTTCCTCCAAATATGCGGTCAAAGCATTTCTCTTTACCGGAGAATCTTTTTTAACGGAAATCAGGAAACCAAACCAGGAGGGATCAGCATTTTCCGCAGGCTCCGGAAGAATCAAGTCCTCAGAAAGAGAGCTTAACTGTTCCCGTAAGAAGGCCCAGTTTTCCTTACGCCTTTCAATAAAGCTTGGGAATTTCTTCAGCTGCTCCACGCCAACCGCAGCCTGCATATCCGTAACCTTCAGATTATATCCGAAGTGGCTGTAGGTGTATTTGTGGTCATAGCCCTTGGGAAGCTCCCCGTACTGCCCCAGGAAGCGGTGCTTACAGAAGTTATCCTGTCCGGAGGGGCAAATGCAGTCCCTTCCCCAATCTCTAAAGGACAAAATCAACTTGGACAGCTGAGCATTGTTGGTATATACTGCTCCACCCTCTCCCATGGTCATGTGATGAGGAGGATAGAAGGAGCTGGTCCCGATATCTCCCCAGCTTCCTGTAAACTTTGTTTCTCCATTAATGGTATAGCGGCTGCCTAAAGCATCGCAGTTGTCCTCCACAAGCCAGAGAGAATGCTTGTCGCAAAATGCCTTTACCGCCGATAAATCAAAGGGATTTCCCAAGGTATGGGCAATCATCACCGCCTTGGTTTTCTCGGACAAAGCCTCCTCCAAACGGCGAACATCAATGTTGTACTGGGGCACGGTCACATCCACAAAGACAGGCACTGCCCCATACTGTAAAGCAGGCGTTACCGTGGTGGGGAAGCCGCAGGCTACGGTAATGATTTCATCTCCCCGCTTAATCTGTCGATCTCCAAGCTCCGGCGCGGTCAAGGTCATAAAAGCCAGTAAATTGGCAGAGGATCCGGAATTTACCAAATAGGCATGCTTCACCCCGATCCACTCCGCAAACTTCTTCTCAAACTCATCCGCAAAGCGTCCGGTGGTTAGCCAAAAGTCCAAAGTGGCATCCGTTAAGGACAGCATTTCCTTCTCATCAAACACGCGGGATGCATAGCTCACTCTGTCCCCCGGCTCAAAGGGCTTCTTCTGCTCCTTAAAGCTATGGTAATACTCCGCCACCAATGCCTTAATCTCTTCCCTGGCCTCCGCTTCATTTTTCCAATTCTTCATTTATAGTTAGTCTCCTTTATTTCTTGGTTTCAACTCAAACTTTTCTGATGATACTATACGTTTTATTCACCTTAGTGCTTTTCTCATCCTATAGGCACCTTCACAGCCTATACAGGAATGATGGAAAAGCTATCGTTAAGAGTATAGGAGAATCTTTTTCTTTGCAAGGTATTTCCTCTGAAGAAATCTTATCTTTTCAGAAAAACCGGATTACAAAAATAGTAGAAAGCATAAATTGGATATTAAAAATCAAATTTTTTGATATTTTTTCTTGTATTTAGTATTTTATGATGCTATTATCACCAAAGATGATCTATGGAGGTGGTCAATATGCTCATTGAATTTCGTTTTAAAAATTACCGTTCATTTCGAGACGAAACCGTATTATCTATGGAAGCAAGCGGCATTAATTCTTTAAAAAAGTCACTCATCCCTCTATCCTCTAAAGTAAAGTTACTTCCATCCTGTGCAATATATGGAAAAAATGGTGGCGGTAAAAGTAACGTCATTCGAGCTTTCTGGCTTGCGGTACAGTTTATCCGAAATGCACAGAGAACTCAGCATGATCGTGCCATCATCCCGGTTCGCCCATTTTCCTTAAATGATTATTCAAAAAATAACCCTACAGAATTTGAATTTGTTTACAGTTCTAACGGCGTTCGTTACTGGTATGGTTTTTCAGCAACAAGAGAAAAAATCTTTTCAGAATATCTATACCATGCTCCTAAAGGACAAAAAGCCCTCATTTTTGATAGAAAAGAGCAAAACTTTTCTTTCACAGAAGATAAAGCTAAAAGAACTTTAATCGGGAAAATGGTTGCAGAAAATCAACTGTTTTTCTCAGTAGCATGTACTATGAATGACGCAGCATGCGTTTCAGCCATGCAGTGGTTTCGAAATGAAGTATATTTTTCTCGTGACTATTCTGATATTCCCGGTCAAATCTTAGAGTATGCAGAAGATAAGCTGATGCTAAAAGCAATTTCTGATTATGCCAAGGCTGCAGACTTAGGCATTTTGGATGTTCAATTCGAAATCAACAATAAGGAAGTTCGGTCAGATGGACCTCTTCCTACAGACATTCCGGAGGACTTCAAAACTGAATTATCACAATTTATACGTGCACTCTCTGAGACCTCCTCTGACGGCACTATTTTACTGCAGCTACAGGAAGTATCTGCTCAAGCAAGCCACCAAGGCGTTAAGAAAGACGGGAAAAAAGATAATTTTTACCTGGATCTTTCTGATGAATCTGACGGTACCAGAAAGCTTATGGCTCTTGCACCTGCCATTGAATCAGCATTACGAACAGGTGGTATTTTACTGGTAGATGAATTGGAAAAGGAACTCCATCCTCAACTGGTCAACTTCGTTGTAGCAAAATTTCAAAGTAAAGACAGTAACAAAAATGGAGCCCAACTCATTTTTACCACTCATAACACAGAGCTTTTAAACCTGGAATACCTGCGAAAAGATCAGATCTATTTTGCAGACAAAACAAATAGCGACGGTTCTTCCGAACTTTATAGCATCAGTGAATTCTCCACCAGGACCAGTGACAATATCCGTAAGGCGTATCTGGTTGGAAAATATGGTGCCACCCCTAATATTGAAATCGAGGAGGTCGAATAATGCCTCGTCCTACTAAGACTAGAACCGAAAAACCTTATATCATAGTATTTTGCGAGGGTGAAAGTGAGCAAGCTTACACCGACTTTCTCAAAAAAGAATTTCAGGATGTTGCTATCTTAAATTGTCCAAAATCCACCGGATTATTCGAATATGCAAAAAATAAATTTGCTAACGATTCAAAATATAAAAATAATTCTGAAGTCACTGATGAAATATGGTTTTTCTTTGATGTAGAAAAAGAGGATAGTCCATTTTGGAATGAGCGAATCAAAATCATAAAGCGTTTACGTAGCTTACGAAAAAATCCAAATATTAAGGTTCGTCTCCTGATGACAAGTGCCTGTATTGAATACTGGCTCTTACTACATTATGAACTATATAGTCCTCCTGTTCAAACCGTAGCTGAAAAGAAGCAGATTATGAATAAGCTATTAAAACACGAAGCACACTACAAAAAGGGAAACGGTGAGATCACGAAAAAAATCGCACAACATTACCCTATTGCCATGGACAACTCCAAAAAAGTTCTATTCCGTTTATTACAAGAGGGAATGCCCGGTTTAGAGGACACGGATGAACGAAATCAGTGGTTATGCCAAAAATGTCTCACTTTTTCCAATGTACATGAAGCCATTGAATATTTACAGTCTTTACAAGGAAAAATAAATGATTTTTACGGAAAAGAGGAGGGCTAATCCCCCTCCTTTTCTGATTCTTAACTTAGGGCTAAAGTTTCTTTTCTATCAGGCTATTACTCTCTATATTTTTTTGTGATAAGATATATAAACTGGATAAAGTACAAGGAGAAAAGAATGGAAGAAAAAAAAAATTTGGCATTTCTAAGCAATTCCGGTAGCTATAGCATTTTCCAATTTCAGGACGATGTTATTCGCTTTATGACTTCTCCTAGATTAGAAAAATATCAGAAAGTCCTAGAATGGGATGCAGGCTATTTGGTTGTAATTGCGAAATATAAGGACTTAGCAGCAATGGAAGAATATATTGATTTAGTTCCTATTCTGGAAGACCTTTCTTATGATGTCGATTCCTTTCTATCTCATATTAAGGAGGTGAAGATCCGTGAAACTACAGGATAAAAAGAAAATTGCAGATGAAGCCGACATGATTATCAATGGCTATGCCTTCACAAAAAAAGAAGACAAGGTCTTCGTTGTCCACTTAGAATCCTTTCACCATGTTGCTGTAATTTTCCATGATATTATTATTGAAACCAATATGGATGAAATTGAATGTCAAATCGTTTTGGATTATTACCATAAAAACAAAGAATTTTTGGAGAAGAACTATGCCGAAGTATTATAGTTACAAAATTCATGGTTATTATCTCTATTACACAGCCTCTTGCGTCATCGAAGCGATGCATGTTCATGCCAGTGATAAGCGACTTACCGAAGCAGGATCTGCAAAGTTTTTTGTTAAAGAAAATGGAGATACCACAGTAGCACATAGCGGTATCCTCTCCCAAAGAGACATACGCCTTATTCAAAATTTCATAAAAAAGAATTACAAAGAAATGTATTTAGCATGGCGTGAATTATCGGATCAAGATTTTTACGGAAAAGAGGAGGGCTAATCCCCCTCCTCTTTTTGTTCAAGACAATATTCCTTGCAAAGCCTGCAGGAGCTCACTCCTCATATTCCTTCTTAATCTTC
>CAUUJL010000008.1:0-45288 GCA_963545375.1 uncultured Oribacterium sp. | reverse complement strand
GCAAGCTCTTCCTGAGAAAGAAGGCCGATGACCGGGCTACCCTTTTCGATTAAGCTGATGGTGCCGTGCTTTAATTCTCCGCTGCTGTAGCTTTCACAGTGAATATAGCTGATTTCCTTCAGCTTCAAAGCGCCCTCCATGGAGATGGCCCAGTCTAATCCTCTTCCCAGGAAGAAAATGTTGTCCGCATCCTTAAGTTCCTTTGCCATAGGAAGGATTTCCTGATCAAAGGAAAGACATTGCTGAATCTTTCCCGGAAGAAGGAAAAGCTCTTCTGTTAGGCTCCGAGTCTCTTCCTTGCTGATTTTTCCCTTTGCCTTAGCCAAAAGCAGGGAGAAAATGTAGCCTGCCGCAAGCTGACAGCTGTAGGCCTTGGTGGTGGCTACCGCAATTTCCGGACCTGCCTGGGTGTAAAAGACAAAGTCGGATTCTCTGGCAATGGCAGAGCCTTTCACATTTACGATGGAAAGGGTTTTCGCTCCTAATTTCTTGGCTTCCTTTACGGCAGCCAAGGTATCCGCAGTTTCTCCGGACTGACTGATGCTGATTACCAGTTCGCCCTTTTCCAAAATAGGGTGGTTATAGCGGAATTCACTGGCCAGCTCCACCTGCACCGGAACTCTGGCCAAGCTTTCGCAGACGGATTTTAAAACCCATCCTGCGTGGTAGGCGGAACCGCAGGCAATTACCCGAACTCTGGAAATTTCCTGAAAATCCTTTTCCGTCATGGAGAAGGCTTCATAGGAAAATTCCGGATTTTCCGAATTTCCTGCATTTCCCGCATTTCCCATATTTCCCGCAGTCTCTTCATTTTCCTGATTGCAGGCATAGAGCAGGGTATCCTTCACAACCTTAGGCTGCTCAAAGATTTCCTTTTCCATAAAATGCAGATACTCTCCCTTATGAATCTGGCTCTGATCCAGCTCTGCGATAGCGGAAGAACGCTGTACTTCTTCTGCATTTTTATTGTAAATATGGATTTCCTTTTCGGAAAGGCTTAGAATCTCCCGATTTTCCACAGGATAGATTTCCTTGGTATAGTCCAAAAAGGCGGAAACATCGGAAGCCAGATAAAAGGCATTTTTTCCCTTTCCCACAATCAAAGGACTGTCCTTACGCATGGCATAAAGAGTCTTTTCATCCTTCTGGAACATGATGGCAAAGGCATAAGAGCCCTTCAGCTCCTTTTGTACGGAGAAGAGAGCTTTTAAAATGTCCTTATCCTTCCGGTAATAATATTCGATCAGGTTTACCGCTACCTCCGTATCCGTGTCGGAGTAGAAGCTATACCCCTGTTCCTGTAAAAAATTCTTAAGCTCTGCAAAGTTTTCAATAATCCCGTTATGTACCAGCACCACTTCCTTATGCATGGACAGGTGGGGGTGGGCATTTTTTTCACTGGCCTTACCGTGGGTGGCCCAACGGGTGTGGCCGATTCCCATAGAGTAGGGAAGCTGACATTCTTTGTCAGCCGCAACCTTCTTTTTCAATTCTTCTAATTTTCCTACAGCCTTTACCAGCGTGAAAGGCTGAGAGTACAAAGCGATTCCCGCAGAATCATAGCCTCTGTATTCCAGACGGGAAAGACCGGTCAGAAGAATATCCTTTGTATTCCCCTGCCCAACAAAACCAACAATACCGCACATTGTAAATTCCTCCTATTTGATTGTTTTCGGTGCGGAGAAAGCTTTTGTTACGATTTTGATTTCGCTTTTTTTCTTTCCCTAACGATGCACTACTCCGAAACAGCATCCGCCGAATCTTTCGATGACTGTTTACCTCGTCGGCTTGGGGGTTCCCGAAGCCCTGGCGCTAATTTTTCTTTTTTCCTCAGAAAGAAAAATTTGTGTTATGATACCATGGTAAAAAAGAACTTGGGAATGCTTTTTTGCAAAATTTAAAGAAAAATTCTTTTTCCGGAGAAATTCTGAAATTGTTCTTAAGCAGGAAGTAGAGGAAAGTTCCGAAGCAAAGCCCTGGGAAAGAAGCTTGAGAAAATGCAGAAAAAAGCCAAAGAAAATCCTCGGAAAAATGCAGAAAAGCCTTGACATTACAAGGGAAATTCTATAAAGTGATAAGGCTGTTATTACAGCGGAACAGAAGCAGGGCAAATGCCCGGGCTACATTAAATACTGAAATCAGTCCCTTGACTGGACCAGAGTAAGTAGCCTACACATAGGAGGTTGTTATGAATTCATACGTAGCAAAAGCTTCTACTATTGAGAGAAAGTGGTTCGTAGTAGATGCAGAGGGGAAGACACTCGGACGTCTTGCATCAGAGATCGCAGCAGTACTTCGTGGAAAGAGAAAGCCCACATTTACTCCGTTCTTAGACTGTGGTGACTATGTAATCGTAGTAAACGCAGAGAAGATTACCGTTACCGGTAAGAAGCTGGAGCAGAAGCTGTATCGTACTCACTCTCGTTATGTTGGTTCCATGAAGGAAACTTCTTTGAGAGATATGAGAGCAAACAAGCCGGAGCAGGTTATTGAACTTGCCGTTAAGGGAATGCTTCCCAAGGGTCCTTTAGGTAGACAGATGTACAAGAAGCTTTTCGTGTATGCTGGTCCGGATCACAAGCACCAGGCTCAGCAGCCAGTTGCACTATCAATCTAAGGGAGGATAAAAAATGGCTACAAACAGAAATTACGGCACAGGCAGAAGAAAAAGCTCTGTAGCAAGAGTATATATCATGCCAGGAACAGGAAAGGTAACCGTAAATAAGCGTTCTATCGACGAGTATTTCGGATTAGAGACATTGAAGACCATCGTTCGTCAGCCACTTGTGGCAACACAGAACGAAGGAAAGTTGGATGTTCTTGTAAACGTTAAGGGTGGCGGAACCACAGGTCAGGCCGGTGCAATTCGTCACGGTATCGCAAGAGCACTTTGCGAGATGGATAGCGATTTCCGTCCTATCTTAAAGAAGTCCGGTTTCTTAACCAGAGACTCTCGCATGAAGGAGAGAAAGAAGTACGGATTGAAGGCAGCTCGTCGTGCTCCACAGTTCTCCAAGAGATAAGAAAAGACATATTCAGTATGTGGGACTCTCCAATTTTTTGGGGAGTCTTTTCTTATCCCGTAAACTTGCGAGTTGCTCGACCGAGGCTCGCAACTCCTGGCGGCAAGATGCCAAAGGGCATCTTACTCATCGCTCGTACAGTTCCAATTCTGGTTCCAATCCCGATTCCAACACTACTCTTTATCTAAGAGCCAATCAGATAGATTCTTGACCTGAATACCGTTGTAGTTTCCAATAGTTAATCGGTCACCGGTTAAAATAATTTTTTTGTAGTTATCACGGATATTGGTCAGTGGTTTCAGTTCTCGGTCAAAGGTTTCTTTTGCGGTCATATTTGCGGTGACCTGGAAGTAGGTATAGGCCCCCTGTTTTTCTGCAACGAAATCAACCTCAGTATTACCAAGCTTTCCAATCATCACACGGTACCCTCGACGCAGGAGCTCAAAATAGACGATATTTTCCAGCGAAAATCCAAGATCGTATTGGCTGCGAGGCAAGATAAAGTTTCGCAAACCTAAATCTACAATATATAGCTTACGATTAGCTTTCAGGAGCTGTTTTCCAACGATATCGAAACGTTCTGCAGAATAGAAAATAAAGGATTCTGTAAGAGCCTCAACATAATCACTCACGGTGTTAGGAGAGATTTTTCTTCCATTTGAACTCAGATAATCAGTAATGCTCCGGACAGATATCGGATTTCCGATAACACCGGACAGATATTTTGCGATGGTTTTTAGTAGAAAAATATCTGAGATTTTCCTTTTCTCCGGACTCTTTTCTTTCCTCGCTTGCCGATCTTCGATATCTTTTACAATTACTGTATTGTAGATACCCTCCAGATAAGTTTCGAGTTTTTCTTGCGTGCAATCCATTGTGGCTATATAGGGAAGTCCCCCAACCCGCATATATTCTGTCAGACCTCGCTCTTGATCCATTTTGCAAATTTCAAGAAATTCTTTGAAGGATAGAGGAAGCATTTTGATTTCGACATATCGACCGGTTAATAGTGTAGTCAGATCTCCGGAAAGCATATAAGCATTGGAACCGGTAATGTAGATGTCCACATCAGCTTTTATATATAGACTATCTACGACTTTTTCAAAGGATGGGACCTTCTGAATTTCATCTAAAAAGATGTAAGTCATCTTCCCTTTACATAAACGATGTTTAAGATAGTCATAGAGCTTTTGATAGTCCTGCAGCTCTTCATATTCCAAATCTTCAAAATTAATGGAAATAATTTGTTCATCGGAAATATTATTAGCTTTTAACCATTCTTGGTACTGCATAAGCATTGTGGATTTTCCGCAACGGCGGATACCGGTGACAACTTTGATGAGCTGTTCATCCTTCCATTGAATCAGACGATGCAAGTATTCTTTTCTTTTAACCAATGTAATCACCTCCATAATATAATATTCCAATATTAGCGCAAAATACAGAACAAAGCAATTTTTATTCCGAAATGGGAACAAAATAATAATAAATATAAATATATTCCAATATTGGAATATAAAATGATGATGTGTATGTTTCTAAAAGGATAGAATCGAAATTTTGTATTTTTCTACAAACAGCAGAGAAGATTTTTGGAACATTTTCTTAATAAGTTTTTAAAATGGATAAAAAAATCTTGTTTTTTAAAAAGCAGAGGAGTATTCTACTTCCATCTTTCAGAGATACGTTATTCGGTTCTGAAAGCAAAAAAAGAAAAAATGTTTTTTTCTGCATAGGCAGAAGAGAGGAGACTATTATGAGAAAGATGGTTAGAGGATTATTCGTACTTGCAGCAATGACAGCAGCTCTTACAATGGTAGCATGTTCCGGTAAGAAGGCAGAGACCACTGCAGCAGCTGAGAGCAAGATGGAGACTGAGGCAGCTAAGGAGTCTGTAAAGGCTGACGACAAGAAGGATGACAAGAAGGATGACAAGAAGGATGCTAAAGAGACTACTGCAGCAGCAGAAGAGTCCAAGAGCACAGAAGAGTCTTCCAAGTAATTTTTGAAAAACTATAGGGGGAGCCTGTGAAGGCTCTCTTTTTTTGTTATCGAGAGATGGAGTGTTCTTAGGGGATTATAAGGAGCGTTACTATGAAGGAAGTAAAGAAAATAGAAGGAACAAATATTTTCCTACAGGAATGTATTAAAGAAATTGAGCAAGCAGTGGACTTGGACAGTATCACCGTGGAGCGAGCCGTGTTCGGTCTCTTTTTCTCCGGGGTGAAGCTTTCTACGGGGCATGGAGGTTTATGTTTTACGCCAGTAAAGGAGATTCCGGAGGCCGTGTGCTGCCCAAGCTCTGCGAAGGCTATGCCATTTTCCGGAAAGCTAAAGGGGAGAGGGGTTAGAGCCTATCTTGAGGATATTTTCTCGGAGAATATCTTAAGAAGGACTTTGGGAATTGCCGCCTTAAATGCTCTCAGTACTCTGGTGTGGGAAAAGACAGAGCATTCGGGATACGAGCTTTTGCTTGGTGCGGATGCCTTTGATGAAATTGATGTAAAGAAGTATCAGAAATCCGTAGTGGTGGGGGCGTTGGTGCCTATAATCCGAAAGTTAATGCAGGAAAATGCGGATTTTCATATCTTGGAAAAGGACAGCAGAACCTTAAAGGAGCGGGAAATGCCCTATTACCTTCCTCCGGAAAGGGCGGGAGAATGCGTGCCGGAGGCGGATTTGCTGGTGATTACAGGGGTGACGATTTTAAATGATACCCTGCCGGGGCTTCTGGCTATGGCGAAAAAGGATGCGGAAATTTTAGTGGTGGGTCCTACCGCGAGCATGCTTCCGGATTGCCTCTTTTCTAAGGGGGTTACTATGCTTGGGGGAATTCAGGTGACGAAGGCGGATGAGCTTTTGGATATCATCAGTGAGGGAGGATCCGGCTATCATTTCTTCGGAAAATATGCGGAGCGAACCGTGCTTCGTAGAAGATAAGGCATAGGAAACTCGCGCTTCGTAGAAGATAAAGCATAGGAAAATCGTGCTTACTTTTAAAATTTTACAAAACTCTTAAAAAGATATACTTTTTCTCGTATTTTTGATACACTGCTAGGGCAACTTGTCGGTTTTTGGTAGGAAAAGAGTGTAATAGTGCCGAGTTCCGCTTTATAAAAGCTTTAGGAGGAAAGGAAGAGTATGAAGAAAAAGATTTATCCTGTTATCGCCCTGTCATTTGCCATCATGATGAGTGCTTGTGGCGGTAAGAAAGCAGCAGAGCCCAGCAGCGTAGAGAAGGAAGAGACAGAGAAGGCAACAAGAGAAGAGACGGAAAAAGAAACGGAAGAGGAAACCGAGAAGGAAGAAGCTTCCGATGCCAAGGCTCTCATTGTTCCCGGTTATGCATTGGGGGAGATTCCCGCAATTCCCGCAGTGGAGATTAACGGTCTTGGAATTTTTGAAAATCCTGCAGCGAAGATTACTATGGACAAGACAGAAGCCTTAAGTTCCGTTCCCGGTATCACCGTTACCCCTGTAAAGCTGGAGAATGATCAGATTTTCCGTGGAAACAGCGTGATGCAGCTGGGAGAAGGAGGAGCCGGTCAGATGAGCTCCGACGGTCTTACCGTGCAGACAGACGGAAACGGTGCAGGACAGTATGTGGATGCGGAGAGAGGGATTACCATCCAGAGAAATACCGACGGTTCCGGACAATATGTGGATGAGCAGAAGGGAATCACCTTACAGGTGAATTCTGACGGTACAGGACAGTATTCCGATGATGGACAGGGCATTACGCTCCAGGTTAGCGAAGGTGGTAATGGAATCTTCACAGACACGAAGAAGGAAATTACCATGATGGTCAGCGATGATTCCACCAGCTATACCCAGGGCTCTATTGACATTGATGTAAAGCCGGATGGAAGCGGAAGCTACTATAACAGCGAAACCGGTTTAAGCATTAAAAATGATGGACAGGGGAAGGCCGTGATTAGTCTTGGTAATGACGAAAAGACCGTAGATGCCAGGCCGTTGGAGAAGCCTACAAAGCTGCCAAAGCTTTCCATGGTTCCTGCAGTACCAAGTCTGGAGGCCAACAGCCTTTTGATTACTCTGGATTCCGGCGTGCTTTTCGATGTAGATAAGTATGATATCCGTCCGGATGCGGAGAAGATTTTAAACGATTTGGCAACAGTATTAAAGGAAGGGGGAATTACAGCCTTCCAGATTGACGGACATACCGACTCCATGGATACGGATGAACACAATCAGGTGCTTTCCGAGAATCGTGCAAATTCCGTAAAGAGCTATTTGGCATCTCAGGGCGTGACTGCGGAAATCACCACCCACGGTTACGGAGAAAGCCGTCCTGTTGCCACCAATGATACCGCAGAGGGAAGACAGCAGAACAGACGTGTAGAGATTATTGTTCCTACCGCATAAAAGAACAGGATTAAAAGTAAATTTGCTGGAAAGCCAAATTACTCGAAAGCCAAATTACTAGAAAGCCAAATTACTCGAAAGCCAAATTACTTTAAACCTAAATTGCTTTAAAGACAAATGAAATTAAAGATGTAAAGAACCTGAAATGCAGCACCGGGAGTTTCCCATTAGGGAATTCGGATTGTTGCAGGAAGCGAAAGCTGCCATGGTTTTTTACATCTTTTTTTATTCTGCATAAGTGTGCTGGGAAAAGTACGGGATAGTTTCTTTTAAGGACAAGGGTGGAGTAACTTAGGATAACCGGTAAAAACATATAGCTTTATCCTTGTAAATAAGAAGGATTCATTTTCATACTATTGAGAATATCAATAAGTCTTTAGATTTATCAGAATTATAAATATCTAACAAAAAAGCAATTTATACTATTGATAAAATTGGTGAAAAAGTATAATAATAAAGAGGGTGAAACAAAAAATATTATTATAAAATACTGCTTTGATTTCTAAAAACCGACATTTTCCCTAATGACGCAGAAAATTTTGGGAAGAAGAAAGATAAACAGTACAGAAGGAGGAGAAAAGTGAAAAAGAACTTGGCAAAGTTGCTTCCTCTACTGCTTTTATCGGTAAGTCTGGTGGCTTGCGGTGGAAGCAAGGCGGAAGACAAGGGAACGGGAGCATCTACAGAAAAAGCGCAGGAGCAGAATGCTTCTACGGATGGAGAGAATAAGGCAGCGGCAAATGCTTCCGGACAGAAGGACAGCTTCACCTATATCATTGACGGTGACCCGGGAAATACCCTGAACCCTTTAACGGCAGATGATCGCTATACCCTGATGACCTGTCATGCAGCCTATGCTCCGGCTTATCATATCTATGGAGACGGAACTGTGGATTATATTCTGGCGGAAAGCATGACGGCTTCTGAAGACGGACTTACCTTAACGATGAAGCTGAAGCCGGATTTAAAGTGGAGTGATGGGGAGGCATTAACAGCCGATGACATTGTATTTACCTATGACACCATCAACAGTTTGTCAAAGAATCTTTATATCGGGGACCAGCCTATAAAAGTGGAGAAACAGGATGATTTAAGCGTTCTTTTTAAGCTCCCCTCTGTTTCCGCAAGTGCCATGGAGATGCTTTCCGACGAGGTGAGCATTATCCCTAAGCATATCTTTGAAGGCAAGGAGAATACGGATGTTTCCTTATTAGAAGATAAGGTGGTAGGTGCGGGCCCTTATGTATTGGAAGAGTATAAGACCGGAGAATATTTGAAGTTTAAGGCCAACCCCAACTATGCCAAGGGAAAGCCTTATATTGATACCTTGATTTATCGGGTAATTGACAAGGGAGATACCGCTACTCTGGCTATGCAAAACGGTGAGGCGGAGGCCATGGTATTGTCGCCGGATATGATTGAGCCCTATTTGGAAAATGATGCTTTTACCCTTTACAACTATAGTGAAGGTCGTGTGCCCTATATCCGTTTGAACACCGCCTCCGACAATATGCAGGATAAGACCTTCCGTTCCGGCATTTTCCATGCCTTAAACAGAGAGGAAATCATGAAGGCGGCTTACGGAGATCCGGATTACTATCATTTAGGCTATTCCTTCCTGCCCTATGATAACCAGTTCTATACCGAGGACGTGGAGAAGTGGGATCAGGATTTGGAGAAGGCTAAGGAAGAGGTAAAGAACGGACCAAAGAAGCTGACCTTACTCTACCCTGCCAATACGCCTATTTTGGAAAGAGAAGCTTTGGCGATTCAGGCAGAATGTAAGGCTGTGGGAGTGGATGTGGAATTGGCAAGCCTTGCGGATGCGGCTTACTACAAAGCTACCAAGGACTTGGAAAATAAAGACTATGATATTTTCCTGGGAGGCTATGTAATGGGCTCCGACCCGGATACCTTCTCCATCCTTTTCTCCACGGAGAAAGACAACAACATGAACTACCACAATGCGGAAATCGACAAGCTGTTCAGAGAAGGAAACAGTACTTTGGATTTGGAGAAGCGTAAAGAAATTTATAACAAGGTACAGCGTTTGGTAACGGAAGAGGCGATTTACTATCCTCTGGGAACCAATTTAAGAACACTGGTTACCAAGAAGGATGTGGATCCGGAAGAAGCCCAGCTTGTGCCTATCTACACCTTTGGAGATTTATCCAAGCTAAAGTTTAAATAAGATCTTAATTAGAAAAGAGGCTGAAAAATGGCATTCTATATTGGGAGAAGAGTTCTACAAAGTATTCCCCTGCTCCTATTGATTACCCTTTTGTCCTTTGGACTTATGAATTTGGTTCCCTATGATGCGGTGGACTCCATTTCCAACTCCAAGATGACGGAGGCGCAAAGGGAGGAAAAAAGAGAGGAATACGGCTTAAATGATCCCATGCCTGTGCAGTATTTTCGATGGTTAAAAAACATTCTAAGGGGAGAGTTCGGAAACTCTCTCCTTAGTCATACCCGGATTAAGGATGATTTACGGATACGGATTCCCAACACCATCCTTTTGGTGCTTCCCTCCTACCTTACTGCTTATTTTTTGGCTATGGCGGTGGGGCTTTACAGTGCCAGCCAAAAGGGAAAATGGCAGGATAAGCTTTTGGACAGCTTTTCCACCATAGGTCTTGCAGTGCCCAGCTTCTGGATTGCCCTGGTGCTGATTTATTTTTTTGGCTATCATTGGAAGCTTTTTCCCTTGCTGGGGATGCATACCATTGGGAAGGAAAGGGATATTCCGGACTTTCTTCATCATCTTTTTCTTCCTTATTGTGTATTGGTGCTTGCTTTTTTTCCGGATTTAATGCGTTATGTTCGTTCTTCCGCATTGTCGGAATTAAGGCAGGACTATGTTCTGGTGCAAAGAGCTTTTGGCGCAAGTAAGAGGGAGATCCTTTTTCATCATGTGGCAAGAAATGTCTGTCTGCCTATGATCAGTAAGTTGGGCATGTCTCTGCCCTTATTGGTGACGGGGGCGGTGATTACGGAATCCGTTTTTTCCTGGCCGGGGATAGGACTTTATTTTGTGAAAGCGGTGGATGCACTGGATTATCCTATTGTCATGGCGATTTTGCTCTTATCCGGTACCTTGGTGATTCTGGGGAATTTACTCTCGGATATTTTGTATTGTTTAATTGATCCGAGAATTTCACTTTGGAAGAAGGAAGGATAAGAAAATGCAAGCAAGCAGAGGTAAAGCGTTTATCAATAGAATTTTAAGCCATCCCCACAGGATTTTGGCCAGTATTTTTTTAATAGGCTTCAGCCTTTTGGCTTTGGCCTTACCCCTTCTTCCCTTAGATCCGGAGGGGCTGGATGTGATTCACAGTCTGGCAAAGCCCTCCCTGCAACATTTTTTCGGGACGGACGAGGTGGGAAGAGACTATTTTGCCAGAGTGCTCTACGGGGGAAGGGTTTCTCTTATGGTCGGGTTTCTGTCAATGGCTATGAGTATGGGCCTGGGCGTCATGATTGGGCTTCTTTCCGGATATTTCGGAGGCGTGGTGGACTTCTTCTTTATGCGCCTTGTGGACGTTCTTTCCTCCATCCCCTGGATGATCTTGGTGATGGTTTTCGGTATGGTTTTTGGAAGAGGTCTGCTTTCTCTTGTTATGGTCATCGGGCTATTAAGCTGGATGGAAACAGCAAGAATCATTCGAGGAGAGGTTTTAAGCCTGAAGGAGCGGGAATATGTGCTCTATGCCCGTTTTCTGGGAATCTTTCCCTTGCGAATCCTTTTTAGCCATATTTTCCCCGGAATTCTGCCCACTATTATCACGGCATCCACTGCGGCTATAGCTTCCTCCATTACGGTGGAGAGCGCATTAAGCTTTCTGGGACGAGGGGTTACCGCTCCGATGTCCAGCTGGGGAAGCCTTTTACAGAATGCCCAGAAATTTCTGCAAAAAGCGCCCCACATGGCGATTCTTCCGGGAATTTTGATTATTATAACGGTTTTGTCTTTCCATCAATGGGGAGAGGCTCTTAGGGAATCGCTTCTCTTAGAAAGGGAGTAGAAGATGCTTTTGGAAATTGAGAATTTGCAGGTGGAAATACCCTATGGGAAAATGAAGGTCTATCCGGTTTCCGACGTCAGCTTTTCTCTGGAAGAAGGAGAGGTTTTGGGAATCATCGGGGAGTCCGGAAGCGGAAAATCCATGGCGATGAAAGCCATTATGGGATTACTGCCGGAAAAAGCAAAAGCTTCTGCCCGGAAGCTTTCGTTTCAAGATTTGGATTTACGAAATCTGACGGAAAAGGAATATCTGCCTCTTCGAGGGAGCCGTATGGCTATGATTTTTCAAGATCCCATGACGGCACTGAATCCTTTGATTCCCATCGGAGAACAGTTAAGAGAGATTTTTGAACGACAAAGGAAGAAAGGAAGAGATTCTCACGCAAAGGATTCTCATATAAAGGATTCTAAAGAAAGGGCAATAGCGCTGTTGGCTTCAGTGGGTATTCCCAATCCGGAGGAAAAATATAAGCAATACCCCCATGAGTTTTCCGGCGGTATGCGGCAAAGAGTCCTGATTGCCATGGCCTTATCCTGTTCTCCCGCACTGCTGATTGCGGATGAGCCTACCACGGCTCTAGATGTGACCCTGCAGGCTCAGATTTTGGATTTGCTTTTGGAAGGGGTAAAAGCAAGAAATACAAGCCTGATTTTGATTAGCCATGACCTATCTTTGGTGAAGGAACGCTGTAAACGCATTCTGATTTTGTACGGAGGGAAGGTGATGGAAGAGGGAACGGTGGAAGAGATTTTCCAAGCTCCCGAACACCCTTATACCAAAGCACTTTTAGCGGCTATACCCAGTATGGAAAAGGATAAGGATGAGGCATTGGTGGCCATTGAGGGGAATCCGCCCTCGATTTTAAAGGAATTTACCCGTTGTCCTTTTTATGAACGGTGTAGGGAAAGGATAGATGCCTGTCAGTATGCCTTACCGGAGGAAGCAAGGCTTTCCGAAAGCCACAGGGTTTTCTGTCACAAAGTTTCTTTCGGAGAGAAAATATAAAACCATCTAAAAATGTAGTTAAGAATAGGAAGAAGATTAGGGAGAAAAATGAAAGAAAAGGAGCTGATTCTTTCCGCTAGAGGAATAGAAAAGGTATTTTATCAAAGGGACTTTTGGGGAAGAAAAAAGATAGCTACCCATGCGGTGCAGGGGGGGGATTTGGATCTGTATAAAGGAGAATGCTATGGCCTGGTGGGGGAATCCGGCTGTGGAAAAAGTACCCTTGGTCGTTGTCTTTTAGGATTACAAGAGAGAACGGCAGGGGAAGTCTATTTTCATGGACAGGAAATCAAAAGGAAGGATTCAAAGGCTTTACGGGAAATGCAGGATAAGATGCAGATTATCTTTCAGGACCCCTATTCTTCCTTAAATCCCCATTGGACTGTAGAGGAAATTCTACGGGAGCCTTTACGACGCCTAAAACTCTCCCGTACAGAAGAAGAGGCAAAGATAAAGAAGGCTTTGGAAAGAGTATTTTTGGCCGAAGCGGATAGAAGAAAGATGCCCTATGCCTTTTCCGGAGGGCAAAGACAAAGAATCGGCATTGCCAGAGCCCTGATTGTAGAACCGGAAATTATCCTTTGCGATGAACCAATCTCCGCCTTGGATGTGTCCATACAGGCTCAGATTGTAAACCTGTTAAAGGATTTACAAAAGGAGCTGGGGCTTAGCTATATTTTTACGGCCCATGATTTGGCCATGGTTCGTTATATCAGTGATAGAATCGGGGTAATGCAGGCAGGAAAAATCGTAGAAGAGGGAGACTGTGAAAGTATTTTTCAAAATCCCCAAAAAGAATACACCCGGACACTGCTTTCGGCAGTTCCCGGGTGGTGTAGAAAGGAAGGATAAAAGGACGATGGACTTTAAGCCTTCCTTTGCAGAGAAAACTTAGAATGTATCTCGATTAACAAATTTTAGTCGGCAAATTCGGTGTGGGCTACCTTCCATTTTCTGATGGCAATACCGAGCCAAAAGCTGTAAATTCCCAAAGTGATAATGCAAAGCAGGAACCACTTAATCCACTGAAGAAAGAGGCCTGTGGCTTTACCGGTAAAACGAAGGCGATGCCCGTTGATGACGGTATGGGAAATTTCCCAGTTATAAATCATGCAAAGAGCCCAAGGAAAGCAAATTCCCAAGGTACATACCGTGATAAGGCTTCCTAACAGTGCCCATCCGATAAGCTGCAATAAACCGCCGTCAAAATAAGATTCTCCCATAAATACTCCTTTTCTCAAAAAATGTAAAATACCTCTAAATTATAAAAAAAATAAGAAAAAAAGCAAGTTCGGGATTTTATGCAAAGACTGCACGTTAGGGAACTTGCTTTTTAGAGTATCTTATTTTTAAAGACTCTCCTTTAGGGGGATTCTTTATCCATTCTTTTTCTCCAACTGCTTACTGATGGCAGTGGCGCAGGCGATGTCACCGATTACATTGACCGTGGTGGCCCCCATATCCGCCAGAGTATTTACGGAAATATAAACGCCCAGGATTTGGTTGATGGGAAGTCCTGCCATGGGAGCCAGGGCGGCAAAGGCGGCAATAGCTCCTCCCGGTACGCCCGGAGTTCCGATACTGAGCAAAGTATTGGCTGCCAAAACCGTAATCATGGTGTCCAGGGTTAGAGGAATGCCCAAGGCGGCGGCAAAGAAACTGATCATAAAAGACATCAGAATACTCACCGCATCCATGTTAATGGTGGCGCCCAGAGGCAGTGTTAAGGAAGCTATCTCCTCCGGAACATCCAGAGATTCCACCGCACATTCAATAGAAAGGGGGAGCGTGGCATTGGAAGAACAGGTGGAAAATGCATTTAAGCTGGCCGGCGCAATAGAGCTAAAGAATTTGCCCACAGGGATTTTTCCGACCAGGCGTACGATACCGCCGTATACAATCAGGGCATAAAGGGCAAAAGTAATGTATAAGGCCAGCATAACCTGTCCCAGCTGAAGAACTGTCTTGATGCCGTTGCTGTACATTACCGTAGCCATACAGGCAAAAACACCGATGGGGGTAAAAAGCATTATCTTCGAAACAATAAAAATGGAAATATCATGAATGGAGGTACAGAGCTTCACAAAGGGCTCCGCCTTTTCCTTTAGGGAGAGGCAGGCCAGTCCCATAATGATGGAAAAGGAAAGCACCTGAAGCATATTTCCCTCGGAAAATGCCGCAATCGGATTGGAGGGAATGATATTTTCCAAGGTTCCCAGAAGGCTTTTAAACTCTACCGCGTCCACCTTCACATCCGTAGCGACAATCTGAGCTCCCGCTCCAAGATGGAGAAGTCCGGGAAGGAAAAGTCCCAGTGCGCTGGCAAAAAGGGTGGTAGCCGTAAACCACAAAAGAGAATAGAGACCGATTTTTCCGGTTTTGGCAATGGAGCCGATGCCCATAATACCGGTCAGAAGACTACAAAACACTAAAGGGAAAATCATCATTTTCAAAGATGACATATAAATGGTGGCAATTACATTTAGAGGAGTATAGAAAAACTCAGGCATAATCAGTCCGAAGACCAAACCCAAAGCAAGCCCTAAGGCAATCCACACAGTCTGTTGAAGACTCAGCCATTTTTTCTTTCCCATACTAACTCCCTCATTTCAGAAAATATTTTTGGAATCCTTCTTTCTATAAAAATCGAGTAAAGTATTTCAGGTTAAGATTTACGGTTTTCAACAGTTCTTATTTCTATAGAAAAAAACGTCCTTTGTAATATTTCTATCCTAAAGAAAAGAGTCGGTATTGTAAAGAATAGATTTCTTTTAACTAGATATAGAAAATAGTTATATCTAAAGCGGAAAAAGCTCGGGCGGATGCCAAACAGGAATTTTATGCAGTATGGTACTGATTTCGGGGCAATGTGATTCCGTAAGGAAAGATGTCGTTTTAAAGAAAAGGATAGTGTAGTAGACAAAAGCCAAATAGGAATTTTATGCGTATGGTACTGATGACGGGGCAATGTGAGCCCGTCTGTTCTTAGTGAAAGCAAGCGAAGCGTAGCTTGAACTTAGAACAGCTACGAAGGCGAGCTTAGCGGGAGCGTGCCCCGGAATCAGTACCATACTGCATAAAATGTTAATTATATTCCCCTTTTCTAAAACGACTCTTTCCTTACTGAATCAACCTTGGCCTTCCATTCTGCACCAGACAAAGCCCTCTTGGCGTAATGCGAATCTCCGGAATCACCGGTAACGCCAGGAAGGACAGGCTGATAAAGGGATCCATTCCACCGGGAACCCCCATTTCATGGGCTTTTTGCTTCATGTTTTCCAGATGTGCATTGGCTTCTATAAAACCGCAATCACACATCAGTCCCATAATAGGAAGGGCCAGAGAATCATAAACCTTTCCTCCCTGCACCAGCACAAATCCTCCCTGCAGTCGGATGAGTTCATTGACGGCTAAGCACATATCCCGGTCATTGTCCCCAATCACAATCAGGTTGTGGGAATCATGACTGACGGAGCTGGCAATGGCGCCCCCATGGATGCCGTAGCCCTGGCAGATGCCCCGGCCGATTTTTCCGCTTCCCTTGTGCCGCTCTATAACGGCGATTTTCTGATATTCCGGATATTTTTCTCCGGTAAAATTGCTGCATCGTTTCAGCATCACCTGTAAACGTTTGGTGGTAATCTGCCCTTCTTCCATGGCAATGACATTTACCTCCTGTTTGGAAATGGGCAAACGAAAAGCCCTTTCTTTTAGGGGAGAGAGGTGAACGGTTTTCTTAAGCTTCGAAGGACAGCGGGGGATGCTTAAATGCTCGGATTCCACCACTTTCTTTCCTTTGTGATATACGGCTGTGATTTCAACATTTTCCAGGTCGGAAATCAGCAGAAAATCCGCCTGTCTGCCCACGGCGATAGCCCCCAGCTGAGATAAGCCGTAACATTCCGCGGTATTGATGGTGGCCATCTGATAGGCGGAGCAGGTGGGAAGTCCCAGTGCAATAGCCTTTCGAACGGCGTGGGAGATATGCCCTTCTCTTATGATGTCTTCAATGTGCTTATCGTCGGTACAGAAGGAAAATGCTCTGGTATCCATCTTGTGAGCCAGTATTCCCTTAACCAAAGCCTCTAAATTCCTTGCGGCGGAGCCTTCCCGGATATGGATGTGCATTCCCGCGCGAATCTGCTCTAGGGCATAGTCAAAATCCACCGCCTCGTGATCCGTTTGAATGCCGTTTAAGGCATAGGCCTGCAAGTCTTCTTTGGGAAGAAAGGGGGCATGACCGTCTATAACATGCCGGGAAAACAGCGAGAGCTTTTCCATCATTTTCTTCTCCCGATGAATCACGCTATAATCATCCATTACCTCTCCCAGCCCTAAGATGCGGGGGTTCTCCAGATATTCCTTCATATCCTCTGCGGAAAAGACAGCGCCGTTGTCGTCAATCTCCGTGGAGGGAACACAGGAAGGAAGCATCACAAAGACATTGGCGGAACTTTTCTCGCTTTGTTGTAAAATGTAATCGATGCCCTCTTTACCGGAAACATTACAGGCTTCATGGGGATCTACAATAAAGCAGGTAGTTCCCTTCAAAGCTGCCAGAGTGATTAATTCATGGGGAGTTACCATGGTGGATTCGAGATGCAAATGGGCATCTATAAAACCGGGAACCAGAAATTGCCCCTTGGCATCGATTTCCTTCTTTCCCCGGTATTCCCCGATTCCGGCAATATAGCCCTGGGAAACAGCCACATCACCGGAATAAATACTTCCGGTAAAAACATCCAGAATGCGGGCATTTTTCATAACCAGATCGGCTTCCTTTTCCTTTAAACAAACTTTCGAGAGAATTGCTTGTAATCGATTATTCATATTTATGCCCCCTATAAAAAATAACTAATAAATTAGTTTATTCGAAGAGTATTATACTGATTATTGCATAAATTCTCTTTTTATACCATAAGATATTTGCCGAAACAATAAAAAACTATTTATTTTGTTCCCTTATGCTTATACAAAATACCTAATATAAAATGTATTTATTGAGAAAAATTGTAGAAACGAAAAAATTTGGTGTTCTTTTACGAGACTTGATGTACAATCTCCTGTATAGCTGTAAAGTGTAGCAAAGGGGATTTGCGAAAGAAGGAGACATCGCAAAAGCAACAAATGGAGTAAAATAGAGGGCTAGGGAGGCAAAACATGCTTGAGGACGAGTAGGAACATGTCGTGAAGTCACTACCCGTTTTCATATACAGTCTATTTTTTTTCATAGGGGGACGACAGATGGAGAAATTTTTCAAACTGAAAGAAAAGAACACGGATGTAAAGACGGAGGTCATTGCGGGAGTCACCAGCTTTATGACCATGGCTTACATCTTGGCGGTGAATCCCAGAATTCTTGGGGCTTCCGGAATGGATGCGGGATCTGTTTTTACTGCAACAGCCTTAGCCTCTGCCCTGGCCAGCTTCTTTATGGCAATTCTGGCAAACCTTCCCTTCGTGCTTTCCGCAGGTATGGGATTGAATGCTTATTTTTCCTATACGGTGGTATTGGGGATGGGCTATAACTGGGAAACGGCGTTGGCAGCGGTTTTTGTAGAAGGCATTATTTTTATCCTTCTATCTTTGACCAATGTACGAGAGGCAATGTTCAATGCGATTCCTAAGAGCTTGAAAGTGGCGGTAGCTGTGGGAATCGGCTTTTTTATTACCTTTATCGGTTTTCAGAACGCTCACATTGTTGTGGACGGAGCTACGCTGGTAACTCTTTTCTCTTTTAAGAAGTCTATTGAAGCGGGAAGTTTTGCTTCTGAAGGAATTACCGTGGTTCTGGCGTTAATCGGTGTACTGGTAACTTCTATTTTGGTAGTAAAGAATATTAAAGGCCACATCCTAATCGGTATTATTGTTACTTGGGTTTTGGGTATTTTTTGTCAGTTGACAGGCCTTTATGTTCCTAATCCTGAGGCAGGCTTCTACAGCTTGATTCCAAGTTCCCTGATTTCTGTACCCAGCTCTATTGCCCCCACCTTCTTTAAGATGGATTTGAGCAATGTATTTTCTTTGAATTTCCTGGTAGTTGTTTTTGCTTTTCTTTTTGTAGATGTTTTTGATACCTTGGGAACCTTAATCGGTTGCGCATCCAAGGCAAATATGTTGGATGAAGAGGGAAAGCTGCCTTCCATTAAGGGCGCTCTTTTGGCGGATGCCTTAGGAACCACAGCAGGTGCCGTTTTGGGAACCTCCACTATTACGACCTTTGCGGAATCCGCATCCGGTATTGCAGAGGGCGGAAGATCCGGCCTGACAGCATTGGTGACCGCAGGACTCTTCCTGGTGTCCCTATTCCTTTCTCCGATTTTCCTTGCCATTCCATCCTTTGCTACAGCACCGGCTTTGATTGTTGTAGGATTTTTCATGATGCAGCAGGTAACGAAGATTGACTGGGAGGATATGGTTAAAGCTATTCCTGCATTTATCTGTATCTGTGCTATGGGCTTTACCTATTCCATTTCCGAGGGAATTGCCTTCGGTATCATCAGCTACACCGTGCTTCATCTTTTCACAGGAAAGTCCAAGGAGTTGACACCGCTGATGTATGTACTGTCGCTCATCTTTATTTTGAAGTATATTATGCTGTAAGCTTCGTTTAAGGAGGAATCCATGGAGTATTTGCTTCGAGGGGATATTTGTTACAGTGAGAATTTAAAGAATCTGATTTGTAAGGAAAATGCCTATCTGCACATAAAGGATGGTTTATGCCAAGGGGTTTATGAAAGTCTCCCCAAGGAGCTGTCTTCTGTGGAAATCAAGGATTATTCCGGAGATTTGATTATTCCGGGGATGGTAGATCTCCACTTACATGGGCCTCAGTACGGTTTCCGGGGGACCAAGATGGACTTGGAGCTTTTGGATTGGCTGAATGTCAATACCTTTCCGGAGGAAGCCAAATATCAGAACTTAGACTATGCTGAAAGAGGCTATCAGGATTTTGTGGAGGACTTGCGGGAAAGCGCTACCACCAGAGCGGTTATCTTCGGGACTCTTCACAAGGATGCTACCTTGCTTCTTATGAAGCTTTTGGAAGAAAGCGGTTTAGTGTCCTATGTGGGAAAGGTCAATATGGATCGAAATTCTCCGGAGTATTTAACGGAGCATACTGCGGAGGAATCCCTTAAAAACACCGAGGAATGGCTTTCGGAGATCCCGAAGGATTGGCGGAATTGTAAGCCTATTCTTACGCCGAGATTTACGCCAACCTGTTCGGATGCCTTGATGGAGGGCTTGGGAAAGCTGGCTAAGGAATACAAGCTTCCGGTGCAATCCCATTTGTCGGAAAACCTTGGGGAGATTGCCTGGGTAAAGGAGCTTTGTCCCGACGCCAAGCATTACGGGGATACCTATGACCGCTACGG
Organism: uncultured Oribacterium sp.; assembly: GCA_963545375.1. Taxonomy (GTDB): domain Bacteria; phylum Bacillota; class Clostridia; order Lachnospirales; family Lachnospiraceae; genus Oribacterium. The sequence goes on along the minus strand of CAUUJL010000008.1, from coordinate 25,473 downwards.
TCTTTTGGAAAACAGCATCATGGCACATTGCGTATATACGGAGGGAGAAGAGCTTTCCGCCTTAAAGCAAAAGGGAACGATGATTTGTCATTGTCCCCAGTCCAATACGAACCTCTGTTCCGGAGCGGCTCCGATTCGTCATTTTTTAGAGGAAAATGTGAAGGTCGGTTTGGGAACGGATGTGGCAGGAGGAGCAAATCTCTCCATGTTAAGAGCCATCACCGATGCAATATCCGTATCAAAGCTTCGTTTCCGTCTTATGGATCAAAGCCTTGCTCCTCTTACCTTGGAGGAAGCCTTCTGCTTGGCAACGCTTTCCGGGGGAAGCTTCTTTGGAAAGGTAGGCTCTTTCCTGCCGGGATATGAAGCGGATGCTTTAGTTTTCCATGAAAAAAGAAGAAGTGTTCGGACACAGACGGTGAAGGAACGTTTGGAGGTGCTTTTGTATACCGGAGAAGAAAGTGCCCGATTGCAGGCTAAATTCGTACAGGGAAGACAGCTTTTTTAAAGGATAAGAGCTTTTATTGAAGGACAAAAGTTTTTTTTGGAAAAAGAAGATAGTTTTGTGTAGGGATAGGGAAGGAAGAGATAATGAAACATTTGGGCTTTGTGGTTATGGCCTCCGGCTGGAGCAGACGCTTCGGGAAAAATAAATTATTGGAAAGAATAGCGGGAAAGCCCATGATTTCCTATACCTTTCATACCCTATCCCATTTTTTCTATAATTATCAGGCGGTGGGGTCTCTTTCTGAACGAATTCAGGACAGTGACGCTACCGTGCAGGAAAAAAAGAAACGGGGAAAGGGCGGGAAGATTGTTCTGGATACGCCTTTGGTAGTGACTCGTTTTAAAGAGGTGGAACAGTTGGCCAAAGAAATGCATTTTTCCGTTTTGATGCATGAAGAGAGTGAACAGAGTGATACCATTCGAGTGGCTCTTTCTTCTGAACAGGCCAAATCCTGGGATGCCTGCATGTTTTTAACAGGGGATCAGCCCTTGCTTTCTGAGGAAAGTTTAAGAAACCTCGTGGATGCTTTTTCAGAGAATCCGGAGGAACTTTACCGTTTGAGCTATCAGGCGGAAGGGGGAAATCCGGTGATTTTTCCGAAGAAGTATTTTGAAAATCTGCGGAACTTAACCGGGGATCATGGTGGAGGCGTACTTTTAAAATCCGGCATGATTCCGGTGGAAGAAATTCATAAAATTCCGGTGGAAAGAGAATTTGAGCTTTGGGATGTGGATACGGAAGAAGCCATTCTGAAGATGGAACAGCTTCTTCGGATGCGATTATAAAAAGCTCTTGTTATAAAAAGGCGGCTTTAAACGAAACTGGTATTTCAAAAAACGTATCTTTATAAAATAAACAGTTCGGGATGAGCGGATCCTTCTTTTAAAGAGCCGCCACAAACCATTTTTCCTAAGCCCTTTTGTAAGAAAAGAAGCAGTTCCCCTGCTTCTTTTTTTGTGAGACAATCCAGCTGATTCACAAAAAGGCAGTCCCCCAAGTTTTCTTTACGGAAAGCCTGCAAGAGAAGCTCCTTAGTCATTAAGGTGTCGGGACTTAAGGTCGGAGTGAAAAAGTTTTGGAAAATTTCCACTCGATGAATGACTTCAGAGATGGGCTTATGAAGGGCGGAAGCTCCGAAAACCAATATTGTTCTTTGGCTCTCCTTTGGAATCTGCGGCTCATTCTGCCCATGGGCCTTTCCGGGTAATCGTTTAGAACCGTCTGCCTCCACCAAGACATAGTCTGCCATTTTCTCCAAAGCGGAGAAGGGTAAAGGAAAAGGAGAAAGCTTGCCATTTTTCCCCATGGTTCCCAGGCATAGGATGGGGCTTTTAGACTTGTTCCATAGGGACAGAACTTTTCTTTGAAGGAGAGCTTTCGAATTTTCCAAAGCTTCTTCGGAGTGAATATCTTTACCGGGAAGTAAAATTTTTTCATTGAGAGTTAAAATATTTTTATTGAGGCTTGAAACATTCTCATTGGAAATTAAAGCATTTTCATTGAGAATTGAAATATTCTCATCGGAGATTGAAACATTTTCATCTGAGAAACAGATATTTTCACAATGAGAAAAGGGGAGGATATGGGTGGAGGTAGTGAGAAGCACGGAGCCTTTTTGGGACAGCTCAAGGGAAAGGGACTTTAATAGGCTGCTTTTTCCTCCGCTTCCAATAATGGCGTTAACTCCTTTTTTTATGCCGAGAGCTTCCGACAGAGGAATTCGAATAAGTTTACTTTGCATATGATCATCGATTTGTCCTTGCTGTTTCGTCAAAGTGTCTCCTTTCTTATAAAAACCTGTTTTGTCCAAGGGGCTTTCTATCCTTTTGCTTACGGTTTTTCAAAAAAACTATGTTCTTTTTAAGACTTATGGTAGAATCAAAACTCAAAGTCTGATAACGTGAGAATTTTTGTTATGAAAGCTCTTACAGGAGTTTTTATAGCTCTATAAGTTCTTGTCTGATGACTTCATTATAGGTGATATTTTCTTTTTTGCCAGAAGATTTGTTTTTCTGAAAGGAAGGTTTTATGCTTGTATTTATCCGGGGAGCAGGAGATTTGGCAACGGGAATTTCCATTCGGCTGTATCGTGCGGGAATATCCGTTTGCCACAGTGATTTGGCGATTCCCACAGCAGTTCGTAGAAATGTTGCTTTTTCGGAGGCGATTCGCTTGGGAGAGTGCAGTGTGGAAGGCATTACGGCGGTTCGGGCAGAAAGCTTGGAAGAAATACGTGCGGCTATTTCTCAAAAAAAAGTACCTGTGGTGGTGGATGAGGGAAAGAGCTTCCTACACAGACTACAGCCGGATGCTGTGGTGGATGCTATTCTTGCCAAGAAGAATCTGGGAACCTGTATGGAGGATGCAAGACTTGTTATCGGCATAGGTCCCGGATTTACGGCAGGGGTGGATTGCCATGCGGTGGTAGAAAGTAAAAGAGGCCATGATTTGGGAAGAGTGCTCCTTAAGGGATCTGCCATTCCCAATACCGGCATTCCTGGAATCATCGGCGGATATGGGAAAGAAAGGGTGCTTCGGGCACCGGCGGAAGGGATTTTGGAACAAACTCTTCCCATCGGTACTTTGGTGGAGGCCGGAGATATTTGCGGAGTAGTAAATGGTATTCCTATGCGGACGGAAATCTCCGGCATAATTCGAGGAATGTTGCAGGAAGGCATTTCCGTATTTCCCGGTATGAAGGCGGGAGATGTGGATCCCAGAGGCGCAGAGGTGGAGTATCGGAATGTTTCCGACAAGGCCAGAGCCATCGGAGGCGGCGTGCTGGAGGCCTTATTTCATTTTCTTCCCTGGGAGCTTTGCAGGGAGTAAAATGCCGCGGAGATAAGGAATTAGAGGTTTCAAGAAAAACAAACGAGATATCGCACGCTTTGCGCACGATACTCGTTATGAATAAAAAGGAGAACTGTATTTTATGGAAAGAGAACTGCAAGAAGAGGTGGTTTTGGATTTACCCGGATTATTGGCTTTATGTTTACGGAAAGGGATATGGATTCTTCTTGTTACGGTGCTTTGCGGTTTAGCCCTTCCTTCTTTTAAGCTTTATAAGGCTTTGCAAAGTCAGAAGGCGGAAAGTCAAACGGAAAGCACGGAGGAAAGCGCGGAGAAGAAGGCAAAGGAAAAGGAACAGTCTTTAGAGTATGCCGGAAATGAGCGGAAAAGACTGGAAGCTTTGCTTTCTTCCGAGAGAGAAAGCTTGGCGAATTCCGCTTTGATGAAAATTGATCCTACTTCCTATGGAGAAAGGGATATTAACCTTTATCTTCCTTTAGAAGAGGGAGGACAGACTCTCAGCAATCAGGAAATTGCAGCAAGGCTTTCTGCGGTAATCCAGGCCTACAGCGATGCGTTGCAAAGCGGTACCTTTTACAGCGATATCGCAAAGCGCCTGGGGGGAAAGGTAGCGGAGAAAGATTTATCGGATCTTATCTATGTAGAGGGAAATGAGAAAAGCGCTATTGTTTCTATCTATCTTGTAGGAAGTACGGAAAAGCTTGCCAAGGAAATGGGCGATGCGGTTCTTTCCTATGTAGAAGAAAAAAAGGCGGAATTGGATGAAAATCTGCCTGCCCATAAGCTGGAAATTCTTTCCGATAGCGTCTACACAGCAAAAAACAGTGGAAACTATAGTCCGGACAGTAGTCAGTCTCAGGACGTACAGAATTTTCCGCTTTTGCAACGGCAGCAGCAAAAAATAGACAGGGTGGAAAAGCTTTCCACACTCCTTACCGACTGGAAGAAAAAGGAGAAGGATGCAAAGGGAGATGAAGTTCTGGGAACCCAAGGGATTTCCAAGAAAACCTTAGTCAAATATGCTATTTTGGGGATTTTCCTGGGAGGCTTTTTGTCTGTAGCGGTGATTACCGTTCCTTATCTTTTCGCCAAGGAACTTCCCAGAGAGGAAGATTTGGAAATGTCCTATGGTCTTATGGTTTTAGGCAGTAAGAAGCGTTATAAAAAGCAGGGACTTTTTAAGAAATGGTCTGAGAAGCTTGCCGGGGAAAATGAAAGATGTGAAACGGAGGAAGAGTTGTTTCGTCTTTCCAAGGCAAATCTTACTTTGCTGGCGAAGGAAAAGGGAATTCAGGAAGAGCTCCTCTTTATCGGAGCTAAAGGAGAAATGGGAAAGAAGCTTGTAGAGTATGTAGGAGAAGAAAATCCCCTTTCCGCAAGCGCAACAGAGGATATTTTACAAAGTCCGGAAGGAATACAGGCTCTGTCAGATCACAAGTATCTGGTATTAGCCTACCCGGCACAAAATGACTTCTTAAGCTTCTTAAAGACAAAGAAGAAATGCGAGGCACTTGGCAAAGAAGTCCTTGGTGTAATTTTATATTAAAAAGGGAATGTAAACAATAAATAGAGTTTTATGCAGTATAGGTCTAAAATTGGGGCACGCTCTCGCTAGCTTCGCCTGACTGAGCAGTGGTTTTTGTTAACCACTGCTCACTTTGCTTCGCAAAGCAAATTCCTTCGGAAGTTGGTCTAGTACAGGACAACTTTTCTGATGAAAAGTTTGTCCTTACACAGCGGTACTAACTTCAAGCATCGCTCTGCTTGCTTTCAGTAAGTACCGGCGGGCTCAGACTACCCCCCATTTCAGACCTATACTGCATAAAAATTTACTCTATAATTCTGATTTACATTCCCTTTTTATATAAAATTACACTCAGGACTTTAGTTTTCGTTATTGTTTGCAGGGTGCTCAGCGTTAAAGTCTGCTCCGTTGACTTCACCCTGCTTTGGCGCAACACCGGTGGAAGAGCCGGAAGCATGTACCTTATACTCCTTGATTACACCGTTCTTTCTCTGCTTCTTTTTTACCGTGGTGGTTTTAGGAGTAGCCTTTACTTCCACGTCTTTGGTCTGTACGACCCCGTCCACAACCCAAGCACCGTTTTCATCTACGGTGTAGCCGTCGGGAGTGGTGGTGGAGAGTAATGCCCAACCTTCCTGGTCGAAATAATAACACTCCGCTACGCCGTCATTGTTTCCGTCTAACCAGAACCAGCCGGAATGAGCATAGGAATGATCTTCATTTTCATACCACCAACGGTTGCTGTTCGCCCCCGCACCCTTGTTCCAGTTTGCCATGGCAGGAATGCTGGAAAGAAGACTTAAAGCCATCATTGCTACCGCTATTTTCATTTTTCTCATATTTCACCTCATTAAAATGGACTTGGGATCATCATAGAATCCCTTAAACTCTGCATCATTGTAACGACTGGAAAAGAGAAAGACAATAAAGAAAATCTTAAGGATAAAATGTTTTTTATTAAGTAGAGAAAAGATTTTTTCGTTTTTTTCTCTATCTTTACCTATGAGAAAAGAAAGGGTATAATAGGGCACAGCGTATTTTTTTAGAAAGAGGAAAGATGAAGAAAAGAAAATCAATACCAGGGACGATAGACCAGTATCTTCGGTGGCCCATTTGGCTTTCTCTCCTGTGGATTCCTATTTTAATTTCGTTAAGCTTTATCGATTGGAAGGCGTTTTTTGTCCTTCTCTTTTTTGCTGTAGTATATGTCTGTTTTGTACTGTATCTCTATCAGAGCAGAAAGTCCAAGCTGATGTCCTCCCTTTTGGAATTCTCCTTAAAGGCAAATGACAACAACGCCAGACTTTTTGAAGAGATGCCTACGGCCTATTGTATTGTCAATGAAGAGGGAGGAATTCTTTGGGAAAACAAAGCCTTCCATCACATCTTACAAAAAGACAGCGGGGTAAAGAAGAATTTGCTTTCCCTTTTCCCCAATATTCAGAAAGAGATTTTGACGGAAAGCGGAGCGGTTTTGGAGGTGCATTCTTCCTTTAAGGACAGAAAGTACTGCATTGACCTGATTCGTGTGGATTCCTTGCAGGATGCAGAGCCGGAATCCGTTACCTTATCGGAGGAGACCCGTTTAATCGCGGTTTACCTTCGGGATGAAACTGAAGAATTGGAATTACAGCAGAAGTTGGATGAGGAGAGAATCGTATTAGGTCTGGCCTATGTGGACAACTACGAAGAGGTTATGGAGCAGATTGAAGAGGTGAGAAGATCCCTGCTTACTGCTTTAGTAGACCGAAAGATTAACCGTTATATCGGTTCAGCCAACGGTGTAGTAAAGAAAATCGAAAAGGATAAATATTTTTTCATTCTTAAGCAGTCCGCTTTGGAAAAAATGATGGATGACCGCTTCTCCATTCTGGAAGAGGTGAAGAAGGTAGATGTGGGAAATGACCTTTCCGTAACCCTCAGCTTAGGAATCGGCTTCGGTGCGGGAGACTATGCCCAGAACTATGAATATGCCAGAACCAGTATGGATATGGCGCTGGGCCGTGGAGGCGACCAGGCAATAGTCAAGACCCCTGAGAAGTTAAACTTCTTCGGCGGAAAGAGCCAGAGTACGGAGCGTGTTACCAGAGTAAAGGCCAGAGTGAAGGCCCAGGCCTTCCAGGAGTTAATCGAGTCCAAGGACAAGGTGCTCATCATGGGACATATCAACAGCGATATGGACTGTCTGGGTTCCTCCGTGGGCGTGTATCGTATGGTTACCGCCTTGGATAAGAGAGCTTATATTGTACAGAACGGGGTAACCCCCACCATTTTACCCTTAAAAGAGCGTTTTCTGGAAAATGAAGATTATCCGAAGGATATGTTTATTGACGGAGAAACCGCGAAGGATTTGGTGGATAACAACACCATGCTGGTGGTGGTGGACTGTGACAGACCGTCCATCATTGATGAACCGGAGCTTCTTACCATGGTGAAGACCAAGGTGGTTTTTGACCACCATAGACAAAGCTCCGAAACGATTCAGGGTGCGGTATTAAGCTACTGCGAGCCCTATGCCTCCTCCGCTTCCGAGTTGATTGCGGAAATGATGCAGTATATTCGGGACGGTATCAAGGCAAAGCCCATTGAGGCGGACTGTATGTATGGCGGTATCGTGATCGATACCAGAGAGTTTACCAACCAGACCGGTGTAAGAACCTTTGAAGCAGCAGCTTATCTGAGACGTTGCGGTGCGGATATCACCAGAATCCGAAAGGTATTCAGAGAAGATTTCAGTGATTATCAGGCCAAGGCGGAGGCCATCAGTCGGGCGGATATTTACCGGGATTTCTTCGCCATCAGCAGTGTTTCCTGTGAAGGCACGGAAAGCCCCACGGTACTTTGTGCCAAGACGGCCAACGAGCTCTTAAATATTCGGGGAATTAAGGCCAGCGTGGTCTTAACCAAGGTAAATGATGTAGTGTTCATTTCTGCCCGCTCCATCGATGAGATGAATGTGCAGGTTTTAATGGAAAAGCTGGGGGGTGGCGGACATCGCACCGTGGCAGGAGCCCAGATTAAAGAGGGCGAAGTGGCGGACTGCATTGTGCAGGTAAAGAAGGCCATTGACGAGATGATTGAGGAAGGAGAAGTAGAGTAATGAAGGTAATTTTATTAAAGGATGTAAAGGCATTAGGAAAAAAGGGAGAAATCGTAGAGGTTAGCGAAGGTTACGGAAGGAACTTCATTTTACCCACCAAAACCGGTGTACCGGCGGATGCGAAGAACTTAAATACCTTGAAGTTGCAACTACAGAATGCGGAAAAGCTGGCAGAGGAAAGACTGGCAGAAGCTAAGGAATTAAAGGAAAAGCTGGAAGCCATTAAGCTGGTGTTTACCATGAAGGCAGGAAAAGACGGAAGAGCCTTTGGTTCCATTTCCACCAAGGAGGTGCAGGAAGAGCTGAAGAAGCAGCATAGTCTTACCGTGGACAAGAAGAAAATGGAGCTGGATGTGCCTATGAAGAACTTCGGCGGCTATGACATTAAGGTGAAGCTACATAAGGATGTGGAAGCAACCCTCCATGTCAGCGTTCAGCCACAGGCTTAAAATAATTACTCATTACCTTTTAGCCACGGGCTTAAAGCAATTAGAAGACTTCTCTCTTTTTCAGAAAATGATGAGGAAAAGGAGAGAAGTTTTTTAGACCGAAAGTAGAGAGGGAAGAAAGAATGGCAGAACAGGAAGAGCGCCTGGTACTAAGAACCGTACCCCATGCCAAGGAAGCAGAGGAAAGTGTCATAGGCGCTATGATTCGAGATCAGGATGCGGTGATGACCGCTTTAGAAATTCTGGTGCCGGAGGATTTTTATAACAGACAATATCATATTTTGTTTGATGCCATGCGGGAAATGTCTTCGGAGGGCGTGACCATTGACTTTGTCAGTTTGCAGGAGCGTCTACGAAGAAAGAAGGATGTACCGCCGGAGTTTTTTTCTCTGGAAACCCTTAGAAATTTGGCGATTTCTGTTCCCAGTGTAGGAAATGTGCGTCTCTATGCGGAGATGGTAAAGGAAAAGTCTACCCTGCGTGCTTTGATTAAAACCAATGAAGAGATTGCAGAGCTTTGCTATAGCGGGAAGGAAGATTTGGAGACCATTCTGGAAAGTACGGAGAAACGGATTTTTCAGCTGTTGATGCAGAAAAACAACCGGCAATTTGTTCCCATTGATGAGGTAGCGATGAATGTGCTTCGACGTATTGAAGCCGCTTCCAAGCAAAAGGAATCCATTACCGGTGTGCCCACCGGCTTTATTGACTTGGATTATCGAACCGCCGGACTGCAAAAATCGGATTTGATTCTGATTGCCGCCCGTCCTTCCATGGGAAAAACTGCCTTTGTACTCAATATCCTGGATCATGTGGCGGTAAAGAAACGGGAGCCGGCCATGGTGTTCTCTTTGGAGATGTCCAAGGAGCAGCTGGTAAATCGTCTGCTCTCTCTGGAAACCTCCATTGATGCGGATAAGCTGCGAAAGGGAAATCTTACCGATGAGGACTGGGGAAATCTGATTGAGGGAATTGACCGTATCTCCCATGCCAATATGGTGATTGATGATACGCCGGGAATTACGGTTTCCGAGCTTCGGGGCAAATGCCGGAAGATGAAGCTGGAAAAGGGCATTTCTCTGATTATGATCGACTATTTACAGCTGATGAGCGGAGAAAGAGGAAAGCGTTCTTCGGAAAACAGACAGCAGGAAATCTCCGAAATTTCCCGTTCCCTAAAGGCCATTGCCAGAGAAATGGATTGTCCGGTGATTGCCCTGTCTCAGCTCTCCCGAGCGGTGGAACAAAGACCGGATCATCGCCCCATGCTTTCCGACTTGAGAGAGTCGGGAGCCATCGAGCAGGACGCGGATATTGTAATGTTCTTATATCGTGATGACTATTACCATAAGGATTCTGAAACCCCCAATGTGGCGGAGGTTATCATTGCCAAGCAAAGAAACGGTCCCATCGGAACCGTTACCCTGGGATGGCAGCCCCAGTATACAAGATTTGTTAATGCAACAAGAGAGAAGCACTAGATAGATATAATAGGGAAAAGCTTATGGCGGATTTACTCAATAAAAATGCAAGAGAAGCTGTAGAGGCAAGAGGACAGAAGCCGGGGCTTTCAAAAGAAGCTTTGGAGGATGAATATCGTAAGCTGGAAGCGGAGGGCTTTCCCGATGGGAATAGGATTCGTTTTATTTCTGCTCTTGGAAACAGTGGGGAGATGGCTTATCACTATCAGCTAATCTGTAAGGACTGGGAAGAAGAGACGCAGCTTTTCTTAGAGAACAGTTTTGATTGTCACGGAGAAGAAGGTCTGCAGTTTTTATGGGAAAAGCTTTGTAAAATGGATGAGCAGGAGAAAAGGAAGAGAGCATTTACTGCCTATTTGATGGCAGTATGTCTTTCCAAGTTAAAACATAGAACGTTTTATACTTCTTATTGTGATTGCTTGGCAGCTTTTTTGACCGAGCTTTTGGAAAAAGAAGGAGAAGCCTTTCTTCGTGCTAAGCTGATTATTGCCCTTGGATGGGTGGGAGCTTCCAAGGAAATCGAAGTTCTTATAAAGCAAATGCATAGCGATTCGGATGCTCTTTGCAGAGCTTGGTCTGCCACAAGTCTTATGCAAATGTCTTTTCATCGGGTGAATAAGGCAGTTTTACAGGAAAAAACAAGGTTAGATTTTGCAAGAGCTATCTTGGAAGAAAAGGATGCCTATGCCTGTGGGATGATCTTGGAATCCGCACAAACTATATTTGGGAAAAAATGGATTACAAGCTCTGCCATAGAAAATATAGAACTAGAAAAAATAGAGAAGGCGAAGAAATCCGCACTTAGATTTTTGTATACTAAGTAAATAAAAGGGGGAAGTCAATCCTTATTAGAAGGAAAACCGGGAAAAAATCATCAAAGAAATAGTAAAAAAATAGCGCAAAAGAAATAGAGTAAAAGAAATCGCTTTATCTAAGCTCTAAGCTCTCCGCATTGTACCAAAGAAAGCCATTATCTTTACAGTACCGATCAATCTCTTGGCTTAATTCGGAATTTGCTTGATATTCCGTAAGATAGACGGAAAGGCCGGCAGTTTTTGCTTTTTCCAAATATTCTTCATAATAGGCTTTAGTTTCTTTATCCTGAGAAAGATAGGAGGGCTTGGTAAAATCGATTTTGGTGAAGACGCATTCCTGGTTCACGCCGTCAAAGAGGCTTAACGCGCTACCATCCTCTATGCTTTTTTGTACGAAAGTATCTCCTCCATTTAAAATTAGAGGGAGGGAGTATTGCTTTAGCCCTGTTAAAATCTTTTTTAAGCCCTGATAGATTTCCTCTTTGGGATATTGATAATATATGTCTGTGTTATCCAGAAAAAAACCGTCTAATCCCATGGCGGCATATTGTTTTCCTAAGCTCTTGATTAGAAAATCCTGCCACTGTGAATTGCTGACATCCATCCAGTATTCTTCCTCCCAATTTTCATAGGGTGCCAGACTATCCTTTTTAAAATCCTCATAATATGGGCGGAAATTTTCCAAGGCACCGATGTTCAGATAGCCGTAAACCTTTGTGCCATCTGCCTTGATTTCCCGAATCTGCTCAGGACTAAAGTTAGAAGGATCCAGAACTACCATGCGGTAGTTTTTCAGCTTTTGAAGCTTTTCTTCATCCTGCTCCTCTATTCCGGTATTCCCGCCAATTCCAAGAAATACCCCATAGTCCTGTTTGGGGCTTTCAGCCTTTGTACAGAAACTGAGAGTAAGCAAAAAGAAAACACAAAGCAGCAGGGAGGGGAAAAAGCTGATTTGTGTTTTCTTTATTTTCATGGGTTCTCCTTATTTCTCATGCACCTTCCTGTAGCTTCCATCTTATTCTACTACTCTATATTCCTTTAGTACATGGTCATCATCAAAAATCAGGGGTTTGGCACTTAAACCGTCGGCATCCTGATCATAGTAGCCCATTAAATAGTCATTGACCTCTTGGAGATTGGAAAATTCATCAACCTGATAGGGAAGCTCAAAGGCCAGCTTTTCAATAAAGAGATATTTGTCGCCGTCCTGTACCAGAACCCCCACATGCCCGACGAATTCCTGCACTTTATTCTTGCCGTCATCCATGGTCATAAAAACGGAAATCATATGCATCTTGTCATTTTGGAAAGAGATTTCTTTCTCCTTCCAAGATTTTTGAATTTCCTCGGCTAAAACCTTGCTGTCCTTCGTATTTGTTACATCAATGTAGGAGAAGAGGGTGTCGAATTTCTTCTTATCTTCTCCGGTGAAAATATTTTTTGCGGAAATTGCATCAAAATCCGAAAAGAGCATAGTGGTATCCCCCGGAGTCTGGTTTCCTACAGAGATAAAATCTCCCATCAAAGAGTAGGCGGTAATTCTACAGTTTCTACCTACATATCCCCCCTTATCTAACCAGGCATCCACCAGCTTATCAGTATCCAAGCTTGGAAATGCCTTATCAATGGTGGTCATTTTCTGTACAAGCTTGTCCTTTCCCACAGCATTGTTGTATTCATCTACAGCGGCAAAGAAAGCTTTGATTTTCTCATCCTTCAGACCTGCATTTTTCAAAGCATTGGAAACCCGGTCTCTGGTTTCCTGATCCACCAGATTGGAATATGTTAAGGAGAGCTTTGCCTTACTCACAGGCGTAAGACTGTCGGAGACATCATTGCCTTGTGTGGTCTCTGCTACGGAAACCTCATTGCCTTGTTTAGTCTCCGCTTCGGACACGTCATTAGCTTGTTTAGTCTCTTCGACTGTAGCGGTGCTTTCCTTTTTGGGGGAAGTCCCTTTATTTCCACAGGCTACGGCAAGAAGACTTAAGCCAATGAGAAAAATCCCAAATTGTTTTTTTATCATAGAAAACCTACTTTCCGAAAATGTACTATAATACTCTCAGGCATGTCTTTGCCGGAGAAAGTTTGCTCATTATGGAAGACTGTAGTTTTTCTCTTCGGGTTACAAAGAAAGGGAAATTTTGTATTCGCAAAGTTTTTCCATAGATTCCTTTCTTATAGAAATTCCTTTCGATGCTTGTATACAGAATACCGATTTTGGGCTTATAAATCAGCAATAAAGTTAATTTAAAAAATATTTATCGCTATTTCATTATAATAAAAAATATTTATTTCGCTATTTTATAAATGATTTTTATACATTGTATCATCTTAAATATTTCTGAAAATGGGTAATTCAAATTGCAAAAGTACCGATAAAATAGTATGATGAACACACCGATAAACTTTTTTTCAGTAAGGGTAAAAGAAGTTTATTTTGGAGAAGGAGGAGCCATGAAAATCGAGAAAATTGATGACAACTCCATCAAGTGTACTTTATCCAGTTTGGATTTATCTTCAAGAAATATAAATCTAAGGGATATGACCTATGGCTCGCAGGCTGCCAAGCAGCTCTTTAATGAAATGATGTTGAAGGCAAAGGAAGAAGTGGGATTTGCAATGGACAACACCCCTCTGATGATAGAGGCTATCCCTTTACAGGGCGGTGCGGTTCAGCTCATTATTTCTAAGGTGGATGATCCGGAAGAATTAGATACACGTTTTTCAAAATTTTCCACCGCAAGCAACGGACAAAATGGCTGGATTTCAGAACTGGCCACCCAGATTCTTGAAGGCGCTCACGGACTGATGAAACAGTTGAAGGAGACAGAAGACAACAGTGATGAGGAGTTAGATGCTTCTCAGACAGAGACTAGACAGCAGGAAAAGAAAGAAGAAGGGCTTCGCTTATACCGTTTTCAGAGCTTAGACAGAGTGATTGATGCGGCGAAAGCAGTTCATGGCATGGATTTAGGAAACAATAGCCTTTATAAAGACGTGGATAAGAAGGAATTTTACCTTTCTATACATAGTAAGAATGAAGATATGGAAACGCTAAATCGCGTGGCAAATCTTTTGCTGGAATACGGAGAGAGATTACACGGTAATATGGCCAGTGAGGCCTATTATCAGGAACATATGGAATGTTTGATTCCCAATTCTGCATTGGAGAAATTACAGACAGTTTAAATCCCTTACAAAGTAAAGCAGATGTGATATACTGTTAGCTGCCAATTCTTAAGAAAAGAAGGAGGAAGGCTATGGAAGAAATTACCAAGGATATGAAGATCGGTGATATTCTGGCTTTAAATGAGCTGATTGCACCGTTTCTCATGCAAAACGGCTTAGGCTGTGTATCCTGTTCCGCATCCAGCGCAGAGTCTTTGGAAGAAGCTTGCGAACTCCATGGCATCAACGTGGAAGATTTGACGGAAGATTTAAACGATGTTTTAAGAGAGTATTTGGAAACACAGGAAGCATCACAGAACGGGTAAAAACTTTTAAAAAGAAAAGAAGGCAGCTTGGCAGAATTTGCCGGGCTGTTTTTTTCTTCCGAGGAGACTATTGCTTTAGTATTACTTTAGTATTGCTTTGGGCTATAAGCCGGGAATTTCGAAATTTTCCATGAGAGAAATATGCTGAAATAGTGTGAAGAAAAATTTTTTTGAAAAAAATCGAATTTCCTGTTGACAACTAGGAATTCAAAGTGTATTATAGCCTCAGTTAGATAAAACTAACTGTTGTGAATTTGCAAATACCTGGTTTGTAAACTTCATAACTGCCCGGTGTTCGTGTCCTCCTGACCATAAGCACGACACATGGGAAATCTCCTGAAATAAATAGACTCAACTTAAGTGTCCGTCCACAAGACGGGAAGAAAGCAGAAGGCGCTCACCTTCTGCTTTTTTCGTTCTCAAGGAGTATCATTCGCAGAATGTAAAATATTTCCTTGTAAAAAAGAACCCAATGGCAGTTCTTTCTGTTTGTTATAAATTCAAAGAAAATGACGATATTAGATAGATGAATTGTGCAAAAATTAAAAATTAAGAACTAAATTGAGCAATTTTACAAAGGACATTCGGTAAAGAGCTAATGCGGAAGGCTTTCCGGAGGAAAAGACGGAAGGAAACAGGTATTTAAGAGGAATGTCTGTTGAAGGGAGTATTTATGAAGCGCTTTTTAGCACTATTTTTGGCCGTGTCTATCAGCTTACAGAGCTTTACCGCTGTGGGAGAAAGCTCAAGACTTGTAGGGGATAGTTCCGTTTTGAATGGGCAAGCTACGGAGGAAGGGATATCTTCCGAGGGATCCACCGGATTGAGCCGGGAAAACGGAGAGGAGAATAGGGAGGAGACTGTAGCACAGGGAGATGCCGAAGCAGCTTCCAAAGTTGAAGTAAGCACCACTGATGCAGGAACCACTGAAGAAACAGGAGAATCCCGGGAAAATCTTGCGGCTCAAAGCAGGGAAGCGAATGAGCAGGAAGGACTTTCGGTAAAAGAAAGTGCTAAGGAAGCGGAAGACGAAGAGACGGAAGTGGAAACACTTCCTACTTTGTCCTACTCTACCATCGAAAGAAACGAGAAAAAGCAATTTCAATATAAAGATGATGAGGTTAGTGTAAATGCTGAGCTGGAATATCCGGAAAGTCTGCCGAAGGGCGTTGTATTTTTGGTTCGTCCGATTTTAGAGGAGGAAAGAAAAGAGCAGTACCGGGCTTATAAAGAGGCTTTACTGGAAGCAAAAAACGAAGGGAAACAAGATACAGAGAATGGGGAAAGTGCCGGGGAAGAGGGTTTTGTACTCCATGACCTTAGACTTTATGATGTAGGTTTTTTCCTTAAGGAAGAAAAAACCGGAGATTGGGAAGAGGTTCAGCCGGAAAAGGGCAGTGTAAAGATTAATTTTACTCTTCAGGAAGCTTTGGAGGGAGAGGGAAAGCTGCATGTAACCCATCTTCCTATTAAGCAGGAAAAAAAGCAGGAGGGAATCAACAGCTTAGAGATTCCGAACCTGCAAAAGGAAGATATTCTTGTGGAGGATTTGGAGGTTAAGGAAAACAAGGCCTTCTTCAGCAAGAAAGAACGAATTCAGTTTAGTCTGGATAGCTTCTCCACCATTGGAATTTATAAAGGAGAGGTCAATGCCACAGATCATATTTTAAATGATGTAAAATTTACTTTAAATAACATCAATGTACAGCTAAAGAACAGGGGAGGACAAAAGGATTTTCAGCAAGTTGGAAAAGAAGGAAATACCGTTAGCTGGAAATTAAATGAGAATTACTCTCCCTATGAAGTGGAAAACTTACATATGGATATCCGCTTTGTAAGACCGGGAGACAGTTTTACCGTAAAAAATGGAGAAAAAATTCTCTTCAGCTTCCCGTCTATTTTACGGGCAAAAGGAGCCGGTACCTATTACAATACCGGATATCCCGCTAAAAAATTCTATAAATTTACCATCCGGGAGAATTCTGCCACCAAGAATTGGGAGCTGGAAGTGGAATTCTTACAGGATTTTGAGCTTTCCGCTTATGGGGAGATTAAAGGAATTATCACCTTGGATTTTAGCCTGGACTCTACTAAGCTTACGGAAAAGACGGATAATCCTGTAGAGATTTCCCTGCCGGAGCAAAATTATAAAATCATTCTTCCACCCCTGCCATCCGTGATTTCCGGGGTAAAGAAGGTGGCGGATGCTCAGCCTGCCAAGGGACAGGTGGCATGGAATATTACTGTGGGAGAGGATTCTCCCGGTGTTGCCTTAAACGGTTTAACCGTTACCGACAGCTTTCCAAGCAATCATCAGGTCTTTAAATCGGCCACCTGGTTGGGAAAGAAAGATCCCTTAACCGGTCAGGATATGACTCTCCAAATGACGGAAGCTTCGGGAGGCGGAAGTGGTATGAGCACCTACAGCTATACCTTCCCGGAGAGCGGAGAAGTGATTCGTGCTCCCCAGACGATTCGGATTGTTACCGGCATTCGGGGAGAGGTATATAAGGATAAAAATGCCACTACCCTTAGAAATAACGTGAGCTTAAGTCATAAAAGTGAAGCTCGTCTTCCCAAGGATACGAGCAAAAGATCTACCTTTGCTTTAACCACGATTCCGAAGATTAGCTTAAATAAGAGCGGAACACAGGTCAGTGGAAATCGTGTCCGTTGGAAAATGGACTTTAATAACAATAGAGCGGCAGCCTATCAAGCCAGAGTATTGGATAATCTGGGGAAGGGCCTTACGCTGGATGAGAGTAAGGGAATCACCATTCGCTATGGGGGTAGAGAGGCTACCGTTCTAAAGCCCAATAACAATCATGTGAATCTGGCGGGAAGAGGCTTTGGAGACGTTAATGATGTATCCTAT
This sequence comes from uncultured Oribacterium sp., assembly GCA_963545375.1. Classification (GTDB taxonomy): domain Bacteria; phylum Bacillota; class Clostridia; order Lachnospirales; family Lachnospiraceae; genus Oribacterium. The sequence continues at coordinate 8,412 of CAUUJL010000008.1, read as the reverse complement.
ATCTATAGTAAGGGCACAGGCCCTAATGGGGGAGATACCCTGACTCTTGCCTTCGGTACCCGCTTTAAGGAGCCCTACAGCATTGAGTTTGATACTCTTGTTGCGGAGGATTTTCCTCTACAGGGAAGCGGAACAGACACAAGCATTGGGAACAAGGCCCAGGTGGTAGCTACCTATCCTACAGGGGACGGGGTAGGAGGCGGAATTTCCGAGGAACTCTTTAATGAAACCCCAACCATTTCCGCCCCCTTTAAATCTATTTTCCTGGAAATCAAGGGAACAGGAACGGATTACAGAAAGGCGCTTTTAAACTGGAGAGTAAAGGCCACCACCAAGGAAAATTATGAAAAATTAAAGCTGGTTATCAACAATGGACAATTCCATGAATTTAACAGCCTGGATCTTCGCTATGGAGAAGGGGCTTCCGCCTCTAACCTGTTTGTGGATAAGGCAAGCAGGGACAAGCTTGTGAATCAAACACAGACGGAAACCATTATGGCAAGCGATGGGGTTACTCCCATTGCTACCTTAAACCTGACATATCTTCCCAGCACCGGAGCTCCGGCAGGGGGAAATGTGGAATTAACCGTAATCCGAAACAACGCAGTTCCTGTAGAAGAGCGTTTTGATATTGGATTACTGTCCTGGAATCACGATTCCAAGGCACTGTACTATATGACGAGAAAAGATGGAAATCATTACTTTGGTAGTAATGCCACCCTGTCTCTCTATACCCATAAGGAGGATATAAACCCCTTTAAGACGGTGAAATCCGTGGCGGATCCTCAGATGATGAGTCAGGATATGCTGAGAAAGACGGTGCAAAGCTTTTACGATGATGAGCAGAAGCGTGCCTATTTCCGTTTCCAAATTACGGCAAATGCCAGTCGTATGGAGGATTTGAAGAACTTTGTATTACAGGATGACCTGCAAAATATTTTCAAATACCAAAAGCCCAACGGACAGACACAGCCTTTGGATTCCAAGTATTTTACCATTACCACGGCATCGGACAGCAAATATCCCACACTGGCAAGAATCGGAAGCGGAACTGCGGAACAGATTGTGTCCGGCAGTGAGCTGACGGTAGATAATGTGGCGAAGAGGGTAGAACTGAACTTACAAAATCCTTTAAGTGATACTCTGTACATGGATATTTATGTTTATCTGAATCAGGAAGGGCAGGATGTTCTTTTTGAAAATACCAATGCGGCAGGGCTTACTTTGCAGGAAGCCACCATCAGCACCACCAATAGAGTGACCATCACCTCTACCAGCTTTCCCACCTATTTAAATGGCGGAAATCCGATTGTTCATGATGCAACAGCCTCAGGAACCGGAAAAACCCAGGTGATTCCCAATAAGATCTTGGTCAAGGAGGGAGAACAGGGTAAGGCAGGTTCCCGCTATCAGGGTGTTATGAACTGGAAGGTGCTGATTAATCCTCTGGGCGGAAATATTACCGGAGGAACCGTACTGCTGGATAAGATTCCCAAAGGACTATTCCTGGATATGAAGTCCATTAAGCTCTATAGAGTAAAGCATCAGGATCATTCTATAGAGATTAACGGAGATGTAAATGATCCCAACAATGCCACACTAGTGCCGGATACGGAGTGGGAAGCCAAGCGACTTCGTCATTTTGATGATCTGCATGACCTGGTGACGGAGCTGGAAATCACTTTAAAGAACTCCACTACCGATACCTATGTTTTGGCTTATTCCACGGATATTACGGCGGATATTGAAAATACGACACCACCTTTTGTAAATGTGGTATATGTGAAAAAGGCTTCCGGAGAGCCGGATTCTATTGCGAAAAAGTCGATAAAGGCCCAGTCCTTTGACTATTCCACCGGCTCCAAGAAGGTGCGCTATGTCATTAACAAGAAGGATTCCCTTGCAGACAATAAGGTAAGTCTTCCCTTGGCAGGAGCGGAGTTTGGACTTTTTGAAGAAAAATACTTACCCTTTTTGAAAACGGCAAGTAAGGATGCCCTTTTGGGTATGGCCCATGACTATGGGGTTACCGATGCAAAAGGACAGGTGCGTTTTTCCGGTGAGGCATATGATTCAAATTTTCCTACAGAAAATATTTACTACCTGATGGAGATGGAAGCTCCTACAGGTTATAAAAGAGATAGAAGAATTTTCGGACCTTATAAGGAGGAAGCGGGAAGGCGAGAAATCAAACCGATTTACGAGGGAAAAGAAATTTCCGATGCTTTCTATAATTTTAGAGAAAGGGAGGAGTACAAAACCGGTTCTGCAGAAATCAAGAAGGTCTATGAAGAAGAAAATCCTAGACTTCCTAAGGTTTCCTATGTGGCCAAAGGAAAGGGAGATAAGACCGGTTATAAGACAAAATTTAAGTTTTATATTAATCCGGATCCGGAGATGAAGGGAGATTACTTTAAGGAATTCCCTATGGTGAAGGTAGACGGAGAAGACGGCGTATACGAGTATCCTGCCGGTATCGGATTTGGGGAAAGTGCAGAGGTGGAAACCGCTCCTGCGGTGGCAGTCGCCGATGGTCAGGGAGGCTTTACCTATGAGGGAAGCCTGCAGTTAAACGGCCTACCCTGGGGACAGTATGCTTTGGAAGAAATTGATACGGAGACAGGATATCTGCTCAGCAATCGTATTGTCTTTAATGTAGAGCGTGAGAAAACCCCTAACGGCACTCCCGTAAGCAGCAGTACCCTGAACTATCAGGGAGAAAAGGACGGGGACAAGGTGGTAATCCGAAACTATCCTACCGTCTTCTCCTTTGAAAAGAGGGATGGAGAAGGAAATGTTCTGACGGGAGATGCCCTGAAGGGGGCAAAATTCCGTATTAGCGGAAAGACGGAGGATTTCCTGCAAAGTAGAGATACTTCTTCCCGTTATACCTTGCACAGCACAGGAAACGAGTCCTATATTCTTCTTAGCGAAGAGGAAATGAAGAAGGAGGGTGGTTTACTAGGTGTCTTAAAGACCGGAGTGGAGTATCGCTTTAGTGAGGAAGTTCCCCCAAGAGGCTATGAAAAGGGGCCTGCAATACCATTTACGATTGATGCCAATAGCGGAAATCTGGAATTGAAACAGCCGGCAAACAATTCACCGGAGGCAGGTTTTTATACCTCTGATGGAGCAAAGCTGATTTTAAAGGATAATCCTACCCGAATCTTAATTTCGGAAGAGGATCAAAATGCCTTTCCGGTGTCTCATTCTTCCTATAAGCTTTATCTTGCCAACAGAGATGGAAGCAAAAAGGAAGAGAGTCCCGCATTTTCCTGGGATAATGGGGAAAATACCGAAAAAACCCTGGAGAAGCCGGTGGCAGGAGAGTATTACCGTTTGGAAAGAATGGCTCAGTCCATCCTTTATCAAAAAAATGCAACAACAGACTATGCACTTTTTAGTCTGTCTAAGGACGGAAAGAGCATCGAAGCGGTGGAAAGCCACGGCATTACGTTGGAAAAACGGGCGGATAGAAGTCTGATGGTGAAGGCAAAGCGAATTCTTGCAGAAGGAAGCTTAACAAAGATTGACAGAATCGATGAAAAGGCTTTGGAGAAGGCTACATTTGCCCTCTATCAGGTAAAGGACAGCGGAAAGGCGGACAAGGCGGAGGCTTTGGAGCAGGGTGGAAAGATTGCCGACTTGTACCCGAATCTTGTGCTGAGAAAGCCGGAAAATGACCTGTATCTGGGAGACTTTACGACAGACGAATCCGGAAAGCTGTCCACGAAGAATGGAGGCAATAAGCAGAATCTTGCTTATGAAAATAAGCCTCTTTCTCAGGGACTGCCCGTGGGACTTTACTACTTCGTGGAGACCAAGGCGCCTACAGGCTACAGCATCGAAACGGAGCAATCCGGACAGGAGAAGAAAAAGTACTTCTTTGCGGTTCGCCCGAAGGAGGATGGAAAAGCAGTGCTTGCCCGTTCTCTGGAAAGCGTTTTGGAAGCAGAGGCAGGACTTCCTGAAACAGCCAACAGGGAAAAGGCGGGATTTGCGAAAAATACCAGAATTCCGGGAACCTTAAATCTTGTAAAGGAAGCGGAGCATACCGGAGAGAAACTGTCCGGGGCACAGTATGGACTTTATTTGGATGAAAAGGGAAAAAATCCTGCAAAGGACGGTAGCGGAAAGCCTTTGGTGAAGGAAAGTAACGAAGAAGGTCGCCTAAGCTTTTCCAACCTGGAATGGTATCAGGACTATTATGTGAAGGAAGTAAAGGAGCCCAGAGGTTATCGACTGGATCAGAAGGTTTACGGTCCCTTCCGTTTTTCCGCAAAGGAACTGGAGAAGGAAAGCACTCAGGTGGATAGAGTGACCGGGGTTCGTTTCAACCACTACGGCATTGACCCCCTTCTAAGCTATCAGGAGAAGGACAAAAAGCGAGAGCTTTGGGAAAACGAAGAAAAGCTGAAGGGACTTAAGGTGAAAATCAAAGGTCTTTTCAAGGGAGAAACGGCGGTTAGTGAAAAAACCTATACCACCGATGAAAACGGAGGCTTTACCGTGGCAGGAGATTTGGTGGCAGGAGAGGATTACAGCATCCTGCCGGCCGAGAACCTTCCCGCGTCTCTCCATCCCATGAAAGAACTGCATTTCCAGATTGATAACCAGGACAATTTTGTGGTGAAGAAGGGAGATGATTCTCAGATTTACTTTGTGAAGGACAATGTTTTGGAGCTTCCCAGAGAGAGAACCGCATTCCAGATTTCCACAAGAGTACAGCATGAAGAGGCAGGAAGGTCTGAAAATGCTGTCCTACCGGGAGTGGAATTTATGCTCTATAAGGATGCAGCAGGCAGGGAAGCCTTCAGCGGAAAACTGGTGGTAAACGGGAAAGAGGAGGAGATTACAGACGGAATTGTAAAAACCCTTTTAGGAAAGCCGGAAAACTTGGATTCCTCCAAAAAGGGATATCTGATGCAGAAGAACAGGCTTTATCAGGAGGGAATGTTACGTCTCCACGGCCTTCCCAAGGGAGAGTATTATCTGAAGGCGGTAAGCCTTGGAGAAAGACTTCCGGAAGAAGGAAATGTGGACTTTGAGGAAGAAAAAACAGCTTTCTATAAGCTTTCTCTTACCGATAGGGAGAGTCGCCTGGAACTGGTATCCTCTTCCGACATTGAAAAAGCAACGAAGGCTACGGACGGCTATCATTTGCAGTACGGGCTGAAGAAGGCGGACTTCTCCTTCCATACCACAGACTTTAAAACCAGAAAAGAGAGCATCAACAAGCAGAGCTATGCCCTCTATGTGGAAAAGGATTGGGTCATGGAAAAGCTTGTGAAGGGAGAGTTTTCTGAGGAAGACAGTATCATTAGCAGAGACAGCTTTAAGGATAGAGAGGCTAAGCCGGAAATCAGCATTGAGGGGAAAAAGTATGTTTTACTCTCTGTGCAGGAAAATGATGAGTCCGGAAACTTGCGCTTCAAAAACCTTACCCGTGGGCAGCGCTATGCTCTTTTGAATGTGACCAAGGAAGAAAAGTATCAGGATCCTACGGAAGCTCTGGTTTTCCAGCCTTCCGACGAGGGAGCGGTAATTATCTCCTATGGAAGAAACCACAGAATTCCCACAAGACCGAAATTTGCAGGAGCTTATAGTATTGAAGAAGAACTATATCTTAAGGATAAGGATGGCCTCTATCATCTGCTTGGAAAGGACGGTGTTTTGGGAGAAGGTTTTGCCCTAATGGAAAAGCCCGGCTTCCAATGGTTGCTTTATGAGAAGGAAAAACGAGGGGGAGGCATAGGCGGTATCGGAGGAAAGAAGAATGGCTTTAAACCTTCTATTCGTCCGGGAGATAGGATTGTTAACGATAAGCGAAATCCTTATAATCAAAACCCCAATAAGCCTATTCCCGGAGATTCGGGAAAGAGATTACTTTTTGTAGGGCTGGATCGTAACGGAAATCCTATTTATGTACCGGTGGATATCCTTCCGGGAGAAGTTCGTCGCTATATTGAAAAATACGGTATTCCCATTCCTTCAGGAGGAAACAGTCAGGTTTTAAAGAATCGTATTGTTCGATTAGACCCGAAGAAAAAGAAGAAGGGAGAAATCGGAAGCGGTTACAGCAGAGACGATTTAGCCCAGAGATTGGGAGCAGTTCTTGGACAAAACCGTGACCTTTCTCAGGAAGATTTGGAAGAATTGCAAATCATCGGAGAATATTTGGCTGCCATCCGAAAAGGAAGGGTGGACAAATACGGAAGGGCGATAGCCACCGGAGATATGTCTACCATGGTTCTGAATTTCGGACTCTTCGGCTCCAGCCTTTTGCTTCTTTGTGCCTATGGCTTATGGGAAAGAAAGAAGATGGAGAGAAAGAGAAGAAGAGTAAGAGCGCGGAAGAGAAGAGAGTATTCTAAGAAGCATTCTATTTAAAGTAAAAACGTAAAGAAAAAAGCTTAAAGCGAAAGATGTAAAATAGATAGCTGAAAGTAAATAGCGCAAAGTAAAAAGTGTATTCGAGGTATCCTGTATTATTGATAGGATTCCACGGATACACTTTTTTATACTTGACGTTCGAAAGCTTGGGTTTTATGGTGGAAGAGAAAAAAAAATCGAAATGTAAAGAGATAGACTAAGATGAAAAAAAGATAGAAGAAAAGATAGAAAAAAAGATAGAAAAAAGATAGAAGAAAAGCAGAAAGATAGAAGAAAAACAATAGAAAAGAAAAGCGATAAAAAAGATAGATAGCGAAGGAAGGTAGACGGAATGGGATTGGCATTAATTGAAAAAATCATCGCCTTGTTTTTGATGCTCTTTGCGGGCTTTGCTTTGGTAAAAAAAGATATTTTAAAGAAGGAAGACAGCCAAACCCTGTCCAAGCTATGCTTGTATTTGATTTCCCCCTGTGTGCTTTTCCATGCCTTTACGGTAGAAGTTACTCCGGAACGGCAAAGAGCCTTTTTCCTCTGCGGAGTATTGGCACTGGGAATACAGGGATTTTTTACTCTTTTTATCTTTTTCTTGGATAAGATATTGCCCATGACAGTAGTGGAGAAAACCGCAGTGATCTATAGTAATTGCGGTAATATCATTATCCCGATTGTGGCCTATGCCTTGGGAGAAGATTATTTGATTTATATTACCGCCTATATTGGCGTATATAATATTTTGCTTTGGACTCACGGGATTTCCCTGTTTAAAAGACAGCTAAAGAAGGAGGGAAAGAAAGGGGACTTTGCAGATACGGTTACGGAAAATGTCGGAGAAGCTTCTGTTTTAAAAAAGCTTTCCGGATTTTTAAAAAATCCCAATATTTTAGCAATCATTTTTGGCTTTCTTTGCTTCAGTTTTCGGATTGACCTTCCCAGACCTTTGGGGCAGGCTATTAAAGATATAGGAGGAATGATTGGCCCGGTCAGCATGATGGTCACCGGTATGGTTTTGGCAAAAATGCCTGTTGCTCGATTTTTTCAGAAAAAGAGATTGTTTTTTGTGACCTTTCTTCGCATGCTGTTTTTCCCGCTTTGCTTATTGGCTTTTTTTAAGCTGGGAAATATCGCCAGTCTTCTTCCCATGGGAAAGGAGATTTTTCTGGTGACCTATCTCAGTGCCATTGCCCCCAGCGGAACCAGTGTGAATCAGTTTGCCATTATCTATGAGCAGGATGCGGAATACGCCAGCTGTATTAATATCTTCACCACCTTGGTAGCGATTGTGACCATGCCCTTGTTTGTCTACCTCTACCTATGGCTGATATAAAACGAGACTATAAAAAATATTGAAAAGTTAACTATGCAGTATAGGTCTGAAGTCGGGGCACGCTCTCGCTAGCTTCGCCACACATCGGTACTAAGCGAAAAACTGCAGTACCTTTGTTTTTCGCAAGTACCGGCGGGCTCAGACTACCCCTTTTTCAGACCTATACTGCATAAAAAATAGTTTTTAATATTCGTTTTTTATAGCCTCGTTTTATTCTTCTCCCAACATTACTGAGGTAGACTTCACAATGGCAACGGCCTTGGCCCCTACTGTTAAGCCAAGATCTTTAACAGCCTCTAAAGAGATGGTGGAAGTGATGGTTACGCCTTCCTCAATCTCCAGCTTTACAATAGCGTTTACTGCGCCGTCTTTAATCTCCTTAACAGTTCCCTTCCATTGGTTTCTTGCGGAGATTTTCAGATAGTCGTTAGCCAGCATTACTTCGGTAGCCTTTACGAAGATACAAGCCTTCTTGCCTTCGGCAAGCTTTAAATCCTCGATAGCTTCCATAGAGATGGTGGAGCTGACACGGTTTCCCCCGGGAGTTTCCAGCTTTACGATACCGTTTACGGCACCCTTACGAATTTCCTTTACAATTCCATGAAAATGGTTTCTTGCACTAATCATTTTTCTTTCCTTTCTAGTCTCATTATGTTGCACAGCCCAGTCTACAGGGAAAAAGAATAAATTGCCAG
>CAUUJL010000007.1:0-48314 GCA_963545375.1 uncultured Oribacterium sp. | reverse complement strand
GAAATATTTTCCGAAAATATTGTTTGCTCATCATTTCCCTTTATTTCTATGGAAATATTTTTGGATACATAATTATCCGGATGACATAGAGAAAAAATTAGATTTGATAGTTCTTTGTATCGATTATCATCGAAGTTTATGTTTAGCCCACCTACGACTTTGCAACTTTCATCTTTTATAAAAAAAGAAGAGGATCTTAGAATCTTGCCATTGGAGGAAAGCGCTCTATAATTTGATAGCCATGTTTCCTTGACGGACTCTTCTCTTTGTAAAATACTTTTCATAGTTGGACTTAGCAGATCTCCCCTTTTTCTGCCACTGATATTTCCGTTAATGATATATAGGATTTGCTTTAAATCATATACTATAATTTCGTAATCAGGTCCCAGTACCGTGCCTAAAAAATCAGAAAGATTAATATATTTTTTTATATCCAATTCATTCATAATCGCTCCAAATTCTATTTGTAAACTTTCAGCACACAAAAAATTTTATAAAACAGCCCTAATTTATTATAGCAAAACTTCATGCTCCTAAAATCGCTTTTTAAGCAAAATCACCAAAATGACAAATTTGGGGTATAGAGATAGATGGAAAAGAAATGAGAAAAAATTCTCAATAAAATTCTCAAATATTATTTGCTGCAAAGACATATAGGAAAACAAAGGCTATTTTTATACATGTATGCAGAAACCTAGTGTGAAGGCAAAGAAAAAATCCCATAAAATTTATCAAATCACTATTTTATTATTCCTGAAGCTGTGTTTCAAAAGCTGACATTTGTACAAAATACACATAAATGCACTAAAATATCTCCAAAAACAGCTTTTAATTAAACAATATTGACAAGTAGTTAAAAGGATGATAAATTATTCTCATGGCAATATGCTTATAATAATACATTTAAATATATAAATTATGGCTATTAAGTACATACTGCATGTTGGCTAAAGTAGTAGTTCTATCTTGCTTCAAGGGATTGTAATACCGTCCGCCAGTCGTTTCTTACGATGACCGGGGTATCAAAATATATTTTTATATATGGAGGTATTAAAATGGAGTACGAGAAAATGTTAGGTGTAGAGGCACCAAAGTCATGGACACACGTAGTGAGAGAAGTTCCTACAGTTACCCAGGAGCAGAGAAGAAAAGCTCTGGAAATGACGCATTACAATGAGTTTGCCTTTCCGGCAGGTCTTTTATACATTGACTGTCTTTCCGATTCGGGTACTACATCCATGACAGACACACAGTGGTCAGCGATGTTCCTTGCAGATGAATCTTACGGAAGAAACAAAGGATATTATGTTCTTTTGGATGCATTCAGAGATGTATGGGAAAGAGGAGACAATCAGAAGAGACTCATCAACTACATCAAAGAAGGTGTAGATAAGGATGACGTTGAAAAAATGATGAATGAAGTGTATTTGGTGGATTATGAGGGCGGATTTATCAATGGCGGTAAGTATCAGCTTTCCAGACCCAATACATTTATCGTTCCTCAGGGACGTTGTGCAGAGGCACTTTTATTTGATGTATTAAAACCGTTATTTGCAAAGAGATGGCCGGGCAAAGTGTTCACGATTCCATCAAATGCTCACTTTGATACTACAGAAGGTAATATCAAACAAATGGGCAATGTACCCAGAAACCTTTTCCATAAAGAAATCTTATTTGAGGTACCAAAGAGCGGAAAATATGAGAAGAATCCTTTTAAGGGAGATATGGACATTGATAAGCTCAACCAGCTGATTGAGGCTGTAGGCGTGGAGAATGTTCCGCTTATTTATTCTACAGTTACCAATAACTCTGTATGCGGACAGGCTGTTTCCATGAAGAATATCAGAGAGGTTTCCCAGATTGCACACAAGTACAATATTCCATTTGTTATGGACGGTGCAAGATGGGCAGAGAACTGTTACTTCATTAAGATGAATGAAGAGGGCTATGGAGACAAGTCTATCTGTGAAATTGCAAAAGAGATGTTCTCCTACTTTGATGTGGTTTCCGCATCCCTTAAGAAAAACGGACACGCCAATATGGGTGGCATTTTGGCTTTCCGTGACAAGGGACTTTTCTGGCAGAAGTTCTCAGAGTTCAATGAGGACGGTAGCGTTAAGACAGATATCGGACATCTTTTGAAGGTTCGTCAGATCTCCGCTTATGGAAATGATTCTTATGGCGGAATGTCCGGACATGATATTATGGCGCTTTGCCAGGGTATGTATGAAGAGGCAAGATTTGACTATCAGGATGAAAGAGTAAGACAGTGTCAGTATTTGGCCGATGGTCTTACAGCAAACGGTGTTCCTGTAGTACAGCCTGCAGGAGGACACGGAATTTATATTGATGTTGATAAGTTCTTTAACTATAAGAGAGGTCATGAGAGCTTTGCAGGACAGGCACTTTCTCTGGAGATGATTCACCGTTACGGTATTCGTTGTTCAGAGCTGGGAGATTTCTCTATGGAATATGATCTGAAAACTCCTGAGCAGCAGAAGGAAGTATGTAATGTTGTCCGTCTGGCGATTAACAGAAGTCAGTTTAGTAAGCAGCACATGGACTATATTATTGCAGCACTGACACAACTTTATAAAGACAGAGATACAGTTCCAAATCTAAAGATTACCTTTGGTCATACATTACCAATGAGACATTTCCATGCATGGGCAGAGCCATATGCTCCATCTAAGGAAGAAATGTGTGATGAAGGAAATTATGGATATTGGGAAAAATAAAGGAAAATAAATGAGATATCGTAGGATATGACGGCGATACTCGTAAAAAAATAAAATATCTTGGCGTCCGGTCTTGTAGAGACCGGACTGCTATCCACAAGAGGAACTTACATTTTTATCAAGATGGAGGAAGCTTATGGGTTCAGATAATACCGCTGTAAAGCAGGATGGATTTAACTCACAAATAGGTTTTATTATAGCCTGTGTAGGTTCAGCCGTGGGTATGGGAAACCTGTGGAGATTTCCGGTGCTGGTGTCAGCCTGGGGAGGAATGACCTTTTTAATCCCTTACTTCCTATTTGTTATATTGATAGGCAGTACAGGAGTTGTGGAAGAAATCGCCTTAGGAAGGAGCACAGGGAAAGGTCCTATAGGAGCATTCGGCGCTGCTATGGAACATGCCGGAAAAAGCAGAAAACTTGGTGAGAGTATAGGAATTATACCTACAATCGGTTCCTTGGCTCTAGCTATAGGGTATTCCTGCGTAGTAGGCTGGATTTTTAAATATGTTGTCATGGCATTTACAGGTAAGCTCTTTGGAATGGGTACCAATATGGATGTCATAGGAGGAACTTTTGGATCCACCGCTACGGCTTTCGGAAATAATATATGGATCATTATAGCGCTTATTGTAAATTTTGCCATTATGGCGTTTGGCGTTGCAGACGGCATAGAAAAGGCAAATAAGTTTATGATGCCGCTGCTTTTCGTAATGATGATTGGACTGGCTATTTACATAGGAATTCAACCGGGGGCAGTGAACGGATACAAGTATATCTTTACTGTAAATCCGGAGGGATTAAAGGATGTAAGACTTTGGATATTTGCATTCGGGCAGGCGTTTTTTTCCCTTTCTATTGCGGGAAACGGCACAGTGATTTACGGCTCCTATCTCAGTAAGAAAGAAGATGTACCTTTCTCTGCAATGAACATAGCTATATTTGATACATGTGCGGCACTGCTTGCAGCGCTGGTTATTATTCCCGCTATGGCCACATCCGGTGCAGAGCTTAGTGAAGGTGGTCCGGGACTCATGTTCATTTACCTTGTAAATATCATGAATCAGATGCCCGGTGGTATGCTTGTAGGAATTATATTCTTCGTATGTGTTACCTTTGCAGGACTCAGTTCACTTGTGAATCTGTATGAGGCGCCTGTAGCTACATTGCAGCAGCAGTTTAGACTGAGTAGAATACAGTCAGTAGGAATAATTGGTGTACTCGGCGTCGTTGTTGCAGTATTGATACAGGGAATTGTAGGAAGTTGGATGGATGCGGTGTCTATCTATATTTGCCCTATTGGTGCGGTACTTGCTTCAGTAATGTTATTCTTCATATTTGGAAAGCAGTACACAATGGAAGCGGTAAATACAGGTGCAAAGAAGCCTAAAGGGGATACCTGGTTCTTCTTGGGTAAGTATGTTTATACAGGACTTGCATTACTTGCACTTATAGCAGGTGCATTCTACGGTGGAATCGGTTAATCAAGCTATAATAGAAAAAGCATGAAAGTATTTTCATAACAAAAAAGGGGCTGTAAAAATCAAAATAGTTTTCTATTTCTTATTTTGATTTTTTTACAGCCCCTTGTTTTAAAATCCCTGTTTATGCTTTTCTTTTAAAAGTATTTCCCCTACGGTTCTCCCTGCAGCGCCGCCGGATTGCACTGCTTCGGCAATGCTTTGGGAGGGGGCAAGGCTTTGTCCTGCCGGGAAAAGTCGGGGAGAGCCGGTTTTCTTTTCTTCTTCTATAAGGGAGGAAACAGCAACATTTTCCTCCGGAGTAAGTGCTCCCACAGCCAAGATTAAGGCTTTACCGATAAAGAAGCAGGAGCCTTCTTTTGTTTTAGCTTTTAAGAGATAGCGGTAAGCGGAAGCTTCGTCTTGGGCATGTGCTATCGAAAGAGCCTCCCCTGAAAGAAAATAAATTTCTTCCACCTCTACTCCCACTCTGTGGGGAACCTCATAATTTTCCAGAAAAAGGGAAAAATGAGACAGAAGTTCTTTGGGCTGAACTGTCTTTGCAAAGAGCCCGCTAATCCCTTCCGTGCTTTTTCCTAAACGTCCCCCAAGACTTTCTTCTTTTTCCAACAAAAGACTGTTTTCAATTCCAAGATCCGCTGCGGCGGAAATGGCGGCTAAGCCGGAACAGCCGCCTCCCACCACCAGCAAATCAGAAAAAAAAGACTCTTCCGCTTTGGGAAGAGTCAGGCTTTCGGAAGTGCGGAAAATCAATTGTGGGCATCTCCCATCATGAATTCAACAACCTTCTTCATGTCCTCCGGCTCATGGACAATCAGTTCCAGCTCCTTGATATAAGCCTTGTCCAACATCTGGGACATCATCAGCATCTGGGAGAGCTTGGACTTCAAGTTAATTCGGTCTCCTTCCGGAGAAACCAACTCTACCTTTCCATGTAAGTCATTCAAGAGCTTAAATAAGCCTTCCACGTTGTTTACATTTTCGATTTTCATAGAATTCCCTTTCTCTAAGACATGTACTGCGCGTAGTGCGATGGTTTCACCTTAGTATAAAGCCGGGGAAAATGCAAGAAGAAATCTTTTGGAGAAAAGAGGAAATTTCTTTGCTGTTTTCTCCGGTTAATTTCCGGGAAAATGTCGGATTTCATAAAAGAGAGAAAGAAAATCATTTTTATGGCAAAATGTAAAAAAAATTACTGTGCAAACGGGGAAAAATCGTTAGAATAGAAAGGCGACTGCAAAAACAGAGGGGCAATTGCAAAAAAGAAAGGAAGAAAAATGGGAAACGATATAAATAAAGATGAGGACTTCTTGGAAAAGCTGGGGCTTGCCAAAGAAGATGTAGACCTTTTGGAACATAAATTAAAAGAGCGGGAGGAAAGAAGGAAGGAAGCGGAAAAAAAGGAAAAGCCCATCACGGTGCTATTTCCCAAGGTGGTTTTGGCTTCCGCATCTCCAAGAAGACAGGAGCTGATTCAGCTTCTGGGACTTAAGGCGGAGATTCATCCCAGCGGAATAGCGGAGGATGTAACGGAGGCGGATCCCAGTCTTTTGGTGCAGAAGCTGGCCTTTCAGAAGGCGGAGGACGTGGCAAAGCAGTATCCGAAGGACTATCTTGTGATTGGGGCGGACACAGTGGTATTTTTCGAGGATCGGATTTTGGGAAAACCGAAAAGTGAGGAGGATGCTTACAGGATGCTTTCCGCCCTTTCCGGAAGAGCCCACCAGGTCTATACCGGGGTCAGCCTTCATTTTCATGGGAAGAAAATGGGCTTTTACGAAAAGACCGAGGTGCAGTTCGCAAGACTTACGGAGCGGGAAATTTGGGATTATATTGAAAGCAAAGAGCCTATGGATAAGGCGGGAGCTTACGGGATTCAGGGCCGTTTTGCCCCCTTTGTAAAGGGTATTGCAGGGGACTATTACAATGTGATGGGATTGCCCCTTGCCAGACTTTATCAGGCTTTGAAGTTTTTAGGCACTGAAGGAGAGGCACTGTAAGGAAAAATATTGGCTGAAGCTTCTGTAGACAGGAGCTATGTCCTCCGAAACGGAAGAACAAAAGATTTCGAGCAAATGTGCTCTTTCCGGAAGCTATGGAGAAGGCTTCCGAGAGAATAAAAAGAAATGCGTAGCAGTAGAAAGGAACTAGAAGATGAGTAGTGAAAAGCAAAAAAGAAGTAAGTTCAGCTCCCGCCTGGGCTTTGTCTTATCCGCCGCAGGCTCTGCGGTGGGTTTGGGAAATATTTGGAGATTCCCCTATTTGGCAGCGAAATACGGAGGAGGAATCTTCCTTTTGGTGTATCTTTTACTGATGCTTACCTTCGGCTATACCATGATTATTGCGGAAAGTGCCATCGGAAGAATGACCAGAAAAAGTCCTGTAGGCGCCTATACCCACTTCGGAAAGGACTGGATGTTTAAGGCAGGAGGCTGGATTAATGCCATTATCCCCATCCTGATTGTGCCCTATTATTCCGTCATCGGCGGTTGGGTATGCAAATATCTTTTCGGCTACATTAAGGGAGAAACGGAGGCTCTTGCCACAGCGGAGTATTTTACGGAATTTATCGGAAATGGGGTAAAGACGGAGTTTTGGTTCTTGATTTTCACCCTTTTGGTGATTTGGGTTATCTTTATGGGTGTGGAAAATGGAATCGAAAAGGTTTCCACCTTTATGATGCCGATTCTGGTGATTCTGGCCATCCTGCTTTCCATTTACGCCATCACCAGAAAGGGCGCATTTGCCGGGGTAAAATACTTCTTAGTTCCCAATATCAAGAACTTCTCATGGATGACGGTGGTTTCCGCCATGGGACAGATGTTCTATTCCCTCTCCATTGCCATGGGAATCCTGATTACCTTCGGTTCCTATATGAAGTCTGACCTTTCCATCGAAGAATCCACCAGTCATGTGGAGATTTTTGATACGGCCATTGCGGTTTTGGCAGGGCTGATGATTATTCCTGCGGTTTTTGCCTTTTCCAATGGGGATGCCTCCGTATTAAAGGCCGGCCCTTCCCTGATGTTTATTACCATGCCAAAAATCTTTGCCAGCATGGGCTTTGGACGAGTAGTAGGCATTCTGTTTTTCGTGCTGGTCTTCTTTGCGGCACTGACCTCCGCCATCGCCCTTGCGGAAAGTGCGGTTTCCACCTTCCAGGATGAGCTGAAGTGGAGCAGAAGAAAGGCCACCCTGGTTTTACTTTTGATTATGGTGGTTTTGGGAACCCTGAGTGCTTTAGGTTATGGCCCTCTGTCCTTCATTACCATACTGAAAAATATGCCCTTCCTGGATTTCTTTGACTTCCTGACCAACTCCGTGATGATGCCCATTGCGGCTATGGCTACCTGTCTTTTGGTGGTCAGAGTAATCGGTGTAGAGGGTATTGCAGCGGAAGTTATGCGAAAGGGTGCTCCCTTTAAAAGAAAGGCGGTATTTAATTTCATGATCAAATACCTTTGCCCCTTCTTTGTGGCGATTATTCTGTTCAGTTCCGTAGCCGGCGTGCTGGGATGGATTAAGTTCTAAAAGCATCGAAAATATTCCTTGCAAAGTTTTAGGTAGAGGAGTATTCTTAGTATCGTAAAAATGAATGTTCTTCAGGGCGGGGTGTAAGTCCCCACTGGCGGTACAGTCCGCGACCTGCGAAAGCAGTTGAACCGGTGAAACTCCGGTACCAACAGTATAGTCTGGATGGAAGAAGACGAGCGTTGTGCTTTCTGCCCTGTACTTTTTGTACAGGGCTTTTTCTATTTTCAAGGGTGCTTTCCAAGAGGATTACTTTGAAAATACAAAAAAGAAGGAAAATGCCCGGTCCTAAAGCCTTTCGAAAAGAACCACCGGAAGAATGCAGTTTGCAGAGAATGCAAAGAAAGAGAGGACAGCAATGAAAGCAGAAAGTCAGGGAAGAATGGTGAGCAGTGTGAAGAAGAGTAGTGTGGGATTTTTGGCGGTAACAGGAATATTATCCGCTATAGCGTATATTTTGATGTGGATTGAGTTTCCTATTCCTTTTTTAATGCCTCCCTTTATCAAGTTTGATTTTTCGGATTTCCCGGCTTTGATTGCAGCCTTTGCCTTGGGGCCTGTTTCCGGCATTTTGGTGGAGCTTATCAAAAATATTCTTCACAGCTTTAGCTCCGGTTCCTTCGGCGTGGGAGAACTTTCCAATTTTATCCTTGGGGCAAGCTTTGCAGGTACCGCAGGATTTATTTATCAGAGAAATAAGACGAAGAAGGGTGCAATCATGGCTTCCGTTGTTGGTGCAGTGGTTATGGCGGCTATTTCCTACCCCTCCAACCTTTTGGTGGTCTATCCCTTCTACTACAACTTTATGCCGAAAGAGGTAGTGCTTTCTGCTTATGAGTTGATTCTTCCCTCCATCGGCAGCATTGAAAAGGCTTTGCTTATCTTTAACGTGCCCTTTACCTTTGTGAAAGGCATGATTGATGTAGTTCTTTGCCTTCTACTGTATAAGGGAGTATCACCTTTCCTGCATAAGTTAAACGGAGAGGGATAATCCCGGAGTCCTTCTTTTGTTGGGGTCAGTTATAAAATACTTGATTTAAGGTGAATTCTATGAGTGAAACACGATATGATGAACTGGTACGTAGTGCAAAATTCGGTGTGAAATTAATTCATAAAGAATATTGTGCAGGTAAAGAAATCGCGTATGTAGTGATATTAAGTGGACTTGGAGATTATCGTGTAGCAGTCAATCCTGATGAGATGCACAACGTTCATGCAGTTATAGATGCTATTCATCAGTACTATGCTGAAACGGACGATCAAAGGGTGATAGATGGATATAAGATGGGGATATTCACTCTCATTCGTGTTGCGGGAAATATTAGAACTCTAGATAGCATACTTAATATTCTTTTCTATCAACTTGAGAAAGAACAAGAGGGAAATGCCAGCTTTATTCTTGATACGGAAGAAATTGTCCAAAAGTTGAATAGTATGATTGCGGAAAGATATGATACTTATAAAAAGGAGAATCCATTTTTTGATTCATGGTTTTCCAGAATGCAAACCTATGCGTTGGAAAAACATGGTTTGGTTTTGCAAGGCAAACCGGAGCAATCGAGCTAGGACACTATGTGTTTCTACTTTCTGTTAGATTTGCGGATTATTCAGAAAAAGAAGTATTAACTACAAGGTGATTATCTATGAGTTCAACAAGATACGATAGACTGGTACGCGAAGCAAAATTTGGTGTGAAATTAATTCACAAAGCATATTGCTCCGGAAAAGAGATAGCTTATGTAATTATTTTAACCGGCTTAGGAGATTATTTTGTGGGAATCAGTCCGGAAGAAGGCCACAATAATCAGGCAGTTATTGATGGTATTCACCAATATTACGCAGAAACGGAAGATGCAAGGGTGATTGAAGGATATCAGGCCGGGATTTACAAGCTAATAGAAGCATCAGGACATATGAAATTGTTTAGTAATTTATTGAGGATTCTCTTCTATGAGCTTTATAAAGAACATAGAGGAGAGGCTAGTTTTGCTCTGGATATGGAAGAGATTTTTAGACAGCTAAATAGTATGATTTTGGAAAGATATCATAATTTTGAGAAGGAGGATCCATTTTTTGAACCATGGTTTTCCAGATATCAACAATCTGCACTGGACGATTATGGCTTAGTTTTGCAAGGAAAGCCGGAATCTTAGAATTATAAACTCGGTCTTTCTTCCTTCTGTACTTCCTGAAGTCCTCTCCATTTCCCCCTTGCGTTCAAGGCAATATTTTGTACAATAAGAGGGAGACAGAGAGAGGTGTCGGATGAACAGAGAAGAATTTGATGACGAGTATTATCAGCAGAAAATGATGGAACACCGCATTCGGATGGAGAAGCGGAGAGAAAAAAGAAAGAAGGAGAAGCGCCTGCATATCCTGCTCTTTTTTCTTCTGCTTCTTTTGTTGTTCCTGGCTTTTATCGGGGTACGTTATGCCCTACCCTATGTGCAACAGCAGGGAGGGATTTCCTTTGGAAAAAAGGTCTCTGAAAGCACGATTGCCAAGAATCGCCCGGTGGTAAAGCTGGGAGAAGGAGAAACGGAAGAGAAGGGCGATGTAGTAGAGGCAAGTGAAGAGCCGGCGCTTTCGGAAAAGGATGAGGCATTAAAGACGGCGGAGCTTCAGGCGAAGCAGTATGACTATGACAGTGCCATCGCCACCTTAAATGCTTTGAACCTGTCTTCCGATACGGAGATTTCCTCGAAGATTTCTCAGTATGAAGAGGAGAAGGGCAAGCTGGTTCCCGCCAATATGGATGATATCACCCACATTTTCTTCCATATCCTGATTGTGGATCCCACCAGAGCCTTGACGGACACCCATCAGGGAAAGCAGTTCAATTCCGTAATGACCACCATTCCGGAGTTTGAGGAAATCATCAAGGAAATGTACGATCGAGGCTACGTGATGGTACACATGCATGATCTGGCGGAAATGCAGGAACAGCCGGATGGAACGAAGAAAATGGTGAAGAAGCAGATTATGCTTCCGGAAGGCAAGAAGCCCTTTGTGATGTCCCAGGACGATGTGAACTACTACGTTTACATGGAAGGTCACGGCTTTGCAGATAAGATGGTTTTGGATGAAAACGGAAAGCCTAAAAACCAGTATACCGATAAGGACGGAAATGTTACCATTGGGGACTATGACTTGGTGCCGATTTTGGATAAGTTCGTGGAGGAGCACCCGGATTTTGCCTACCATGGCCATAAGGCGGTGATTGCCTTTACCGGTTATAACGGGGTTCTGGGTTATAGAACCGATGAGACCTTTGATCCCAATTCTCCTGCATTGGACCCGAAGAACAGGGCAAACCCCAATATTGAAGAGGATAAGGAAACCGTTAAGAAGATTACCAAGGCCATGAAGGAAGACGGCTATGAATTTGCCTCCCACTCCTGGGGACATATCAATTTCGGTACCAGAGATTTGGCTTCCATTTCCAAGGATACGGACCGTTGGGAGAGAAATGTGGAGCCCCTTCTGCCGGATCCCTGTGAGATTCTGCTTTACCCCTTTGGAGATGATATCGGGGACTGGCATCCCTATCAGAAGGGGAAGGAAGACGGAAAATATGATTTGCTGGAGGCGGCAGGCTTCCATTACTTCTGTAACGTAGACTCCGCAAAGGTTTGGATGCAGTACGGAGATGACTTTGTCCGGCAGGGAAGAAGAAATCTGGACGGTTATCGCCTGTATGAATCCTACAGCGGTACAGCGGATCGGCTTTCCGACTTAATTGACGTGAAGAAGGTCTTTGATACCAGAAGACCTACCCCTGTAACCTGGGAATAAAGAAGCATTTGGAGAGGAAGAAAATGAACCGGAAACTAGACACCGAAGAGGTACGACATTTATTTGAGGGAATGCAGCAGCTGGAAACCACGGAAGAGTATTTCCGTTTTTTCGAGGATCTCTGTACCATCAATGAGCTTCTGGCGATGGCCCAGCGTTATGAAGTGGCCAAGCTCTTACAGGAAGGCAAAACCTATATCGATATAGCGAAGGCCACCGGAGCCTCCACCGCAACCATTTCCAGAGTCAATCGCTCTCTCCATTATGGAGAAGACGGCTACGCGGTAGCCTTTGAGAGGATAGCCAAAAAGGAAGAGGAAAAATAAAAGGAACAGCTTTAAACAATCAAAAAGCTTCTCGATGATATAGCATGGAACCGGGGCACGCTCTCGCTAGCCTCGCCACGCAGCGGTTCTAAGCTTTCCAAAAACAAAAGCTAAGAACCGGCGGGCTCAGACTACCCCGTATTCCAAGGCTATATCGCTGAGAAGCTAGCCTTGTTTGATGGTTACTGTTCCTTTTATTTCTTCTTCCTCTTCCTTTTCTTCTGGTTATCCTCCATGCGGTCTACGATCTTCTCCATTAGTTGCTTTTTAAGGTAGACATCAAAGGCCAGGAGACTTAGGAAGGAAAAGCTTTGGAGCTGTTCCCGCTCCTGTTCCTCCAAGTCCGCAAAGGCGGGATCCTGTTCCGAAAAAGAGCTGTTGGCGGTTTGGAACTTTTTCTCTAAATCCTCCACTAAGCTTTGCATTTCTCCATTGGCAAAGGAGAAGATTTCTTCGTAAATATCGGTGAGTCTGGGTTTACTGTGAAGGGAAAAATAATTTTCCGCTAAGGGATCCACCACGGTACGGATGTCGGAAAGGCTCAACATACTCTTATAATAGTAAATTAAAAGCAAAATCAGCATGTGATTCTTGTTGTAGCGCTTTCCCACCGGAGGAGGCAGAATCTTATTTTTGGCATAATTATTAATCATGGTTTTGGTGAGAGCCTTGTCCTCCGGATGACGCTTCATAGAGGCCAGATGTTCCTCCATAAATCCGGTTACCTGATCCATGTATAGGTCCAGGGAGGGCAGGCTACCCGCATGCACATGATGTAAACTTTTAAGATATTCGGTTAATTCATTTAAATATTGTTCGTCCATAAAAACAAGTATAGCATAGCGAAGTAGAATTACAAGAATTTAGCAGTGGCTATAAGGGGAAAATGGTACTATCCTTAAGCAAGGTAGTTTAAAGAACGAAGGAAAAAATAAGAGGGTATAGGGTATATATGACCTAAGGAAAAGAAAGGAAAGCCATGGAGCTGAAAAATATATTAAACAAAGAACAGTATGAGGCCGCCACCCATGGAGAGGGGCCTCTCTTGATTTTGGCGGGGGCAGGCTCGGGAAAAACCAGAGTGCTGACCCACAGAATTGCCTACCTGATTTTGGAAAAGGGGGTTTCTCCCTATCAAATTCTGGCGATTACCTTCACCAATAAGGCGGCCCAGGAAATGCGGGACAGAGTGAATCAGCTTCTGCCGGAGCGGCAGGGGGAAATCTGGGTATCCACCTTCCACAGCATGTGTCTTCGGATTTTAAGAAGAGAAATCGGAAATCTGGGCTATGATTCCGACTTTTCCATCTATGACACGGATGATCAGAAAACCGTGATGCGGCAGGTTTTTAAGGAATTGCAGATTGACAGCAAGATGCTGAAGGAAAGGTTGGTGCTTTCCGCCCTGTCCCAGGTGAAGAATCAGGGGCGAACCGTTTCCGATTATCTTTTGGAGGATCCGGAGGATTTTCTGGATGGGAAGATTCGTGCCTGCATCCGACTGTACGAAGAAAAGCTAAAACAAAACAATGCTCTGGACTTTGATGACCTTTTGTTACGCTGTAAGGAGCTTTTTGAGAAGTTTCCGGCAGTTTTAGAGAAGTATCAGGAACGTTTTCGTTATATTTTGGTGGACGAGTATCAGGATACCAATGATGTGCAGTTCCATTTGGTTTATCTCCTTGCCAAGAAGTATCAAAATATCTGCGTGGTGGGAGACGACGACCAGAGTATTTACCGTTTCCGGGGTGCCAATGTGGAAAATATCCTCTCCTTTGAATCTCATTTTCCAAACTGCAAGGTGGTGAAACTGGAACAAAACTACCGCTCCACCGCTCCTATTCTGGACCTGGCTAATGTGGTGATTGCGGAAAATCAGCACAGAAAGCAAAAGAAGCTTTGGACTGCGGAGAAGGAGGGCTTGAAGGTCAGCTTTCAGGAATATGAAAGTGCCAAGGAAGAGGCGGCGGCTGTTATCCAAGGCATTCGGGATGCCGGCTGGAGCTATAAGGACCAGGCGGTGCTGTACCGCACCAACGCCCAGTCCCGTCTACTGGAGGAGCAGTGTATTCATTGGAATATTCCCTACCAGATTGTGGGGGGCGTGAACTTCTACCAAAGAAAGGAAATCAAGGACATCCTTTCCTATATGAAGATTTTGGTGAATAAAAAGGATGATGTGGCTCTTCGGAGAATCATCAATGTGCCAAAGCGGGGCATTGGCGAAGCCAGCCTTTTAAAATTGCAGCAGTATGGAGAAAGCCTCGGAGGCTTATCTTTGGTGGAATCCCTTCCCTTTGCCAAGGCGGCAGGACTTTCCGGAAAAGCTTTAAGCATGGTGGGAAACTTCCAGGAAATGCTGGAGAGCTGGAAGGATGTGGAATTAAGCGCCCTTATTGACCGCATTTTACAGGACACGGAATACGAAAAGGATCTTCAGGCAGAGGGGGCCATAGAGGCGGAAAGCCGTATGGAAAACATTCAGGAGTTACAGGGAAAGCTCCAATCCTATATCGAGGAAAATGGGGATGAGGGCAGTCTTTCCGCCTTTTTGGAAGAGGTGTCTCTCCTTTCCGACTTGGATAGAAGTGATTTAACGGAAGACAAGATTACCCTGATGACCTTACACGGGGCGAAGGGCTTGGAGTTCCCTGTGGTTTATCTGGTAGGCCTAAATGAAGGCCTCTTCCCCAGTGCCCAGTCCATGTTTACTCCCGAGGAACGGGAGGAAGAGCGAAGACTCTTTTATGTGGGAATCACCAGGGCGGAAAAGGAACTGTATTTAACCGCAGGAAGAGACCGGGTGGTCCATGGGCAGTATCAGTCCATGCTGGTCAGCTCCTTTGTGGATGATGTGCCGGAAGAGCATTTGGAGAAGAAGTACCTCTATCGGAAAAAGCCCAGTGAAGAAGATTTATTTTTTGAAAAAAGCAGTCGTTCCGGCTATAGCTCTTACTTACAGCAGGCGAATCAGTCTATCAAGGCTTATATGGGCCAGGCAGGTTATGGGGATTCTGCTTCAAGTGGCTATGGAAGGGGAAGTTCCTACGGCTCTTCAGTAAACTACGGCAGTAGCGGAAGTTCCTTTGGAAAGTCTTATGGTGTCGCTTCCTCTTCCTCCGCTTCATCCTCCACTTTACAAGACTATCAAAATGCCGGCATTATCCAAAAGGGCATTTCCGGCATGAGCTCCGGAAGCCTGGATTATCAGGTAGGAGACCGGGTCAGTCATATGAAATTTGGAGAGGGTGAAGTACTGGCCATAGAAGAGGATAAGAAGGACAAGCTGGTGACGGTGCTTTTTGACACCGCAGGACAGAAGAAGATGCTGGCGGGCTTTGCCAAGCTAAAAAAGCTGTAAGACAGAAAAAAACTGTAAGACTTAAGGCATAGACTTAAGGACAAAAAAGATCGATGGTTCCGAAAAGTTTCGGTTCCATCGGTCTTTTTATCATACTTAGCGCATCTCCCTTTCCGGTCAGAGATATCCGCTTTTCCTGGCAGCCAGAGGAACTGCCATAAGACTTGCACAAAAACAGAGGAGCAGGCTCATCAGCAGGTAGGGATAAACAATGAGCTGTTTTGCTACGGGAAGATGACTGCATAGGATGAAAGCTAAGCTGTAAAACAAGGCAAAGGCTTTAGCAATCTTTTGTTTTACAATCCTATCTCTCAAAATCCAAAACAGCAGCAAAACTGCCATAAGAGCAAAAACCGCAGAAAACAACAGAAGATTTTGTGAAGAGAAGATTCCCTTTAGATATTGATGTTTTCTGTACAGGAGGTGATGATTCAAGCCTCCTTTTTTATAGGCCAGTCTATTGACATACAATAGACCGGCAAAGAGGGGCACCCCAATGGATAAGGAGAGAAGATAGAATATTTTTTTTAGCATTATTTTGTAGGCTCTCCACTTTCAGTTGGATAATGGGAATTTGACCAGTGAATCCATCCATCAGAGTATAAGGAAGTATTTTCCAGTCCCATGACTCTGGCATCCCACAGTACTTCCGCAGCACGCCATCCGCTACCGCACATAAAGGACAGATGCTTTGTAGTATCGATACCGTCTTCTTTCCATAATTCCTGAATTTCCTTTTCATTTCTCATGGTCTTGTCAATATTTCTATAGAAAGACATGGAACTGGAATTATTTAAACCGGCATGACCGAATACGGAACCGGGGATGCGTCCCTTCTTGTTGTGATAGGAATATCCGGTAACCTTACCGATATGCTCTTCCCAGGTACGATTATCTACAAGAACAAAATCTTGGGACTTTTGTTCATCTTCCAGAATTTCTTTTACTGCATCCATGGAATCTATGTAAGAAGGATTTGCCGGAACTTCAACACCAAAATCACTAATGGGACTTGGTTTTACCTCGTTCTGTTCCAATTCATAGCCCAGAGCCTTCCATAGCACTAAGCCACCGTTCATTACTCGTGCATCCTTAACGCCCATATATCTACAGATAACGGCAAATCGGCAGGCTGCCATGGGCTCCGGACCGGTACAGATTACAGTATCTTCGCTACTGATACCATTGTCCAATAACAGTTTTTTCAAAACATCAGCATCAGCCAGCATCCAGGACATATTGCCCTCTGCGTCTTCCTTAGGTGGCTCAAAGGAGTCGGTATTGATGTGGATAGCACCGGGAACATGACCGTCTAAATAACCGGACTCTTTTGCATCTCCCCAGCTGATATCAAAGATTTTAATATTTTTAGCATCTTCAAAGGTCGGAGCTTCCTTTCCCTCTACAATATCTTTTACCACGGCAGGGGGAACAAGCAACTTGTAGTTTTCGTAGGACACTAACTCTTTATCCTGATTAATCCAGTCGTTGGCATCGTAGGTTTGAATCTTCGTCAAGCCTTTCTTCTGAAAATATTCAGCTAACTTTTGGGCATCCTTTCCATTGGTATCGTACAGGATGAGGTTCTTATCGGGGGTAATGCCCTTATCCTTCATGGCAAGGTCTAAAACCTCTTCTCTGGTTCTTCCTTCCAGATTATTTTTTTCATCATATTCGCAATCGATCCAGATAGAGGAATAATCTGTAGCATTCGGTAAGTGACCGCCCTTTGATACACCATCCACAGCCCAACCGTTATAGGCATCATTGATTCTTGCATCAATAACAAGGCTATTAGAATCCTCCAGAGCCTTTTCAACATCTTCTGTTTTCGCAACTGTACTTTGCGCCTGCGCCTTGGCCTGTGTTTCCTCCATTGAGCTCTCCGTTACCGCAGCCTGTGTTGTTTCCTGCTTTTTCGCTTCTTGAGTCTTTGCACAAGAAATAAGCATGCCGGCAGAAATGATACTGCCGATTGCAAGATACCTTAGTGTCTTAAACGTCATAGTTCCTCCTTATTTATTTGTTCAGTGTTATACTCCCGATTTTCCCACATACGAAGAGTAGTCCCTTATATCCAGACAGTTCTATGACGTATAATCCAATATAAAGGCTGTTTTCTTCTTCATAACTTGCCTATAAAGATGGTTCTAATCTTCGAAGTGTACAGATATCATTTTGATGCCATATTTATAAGAAATGTGAGTTGAATCTGTGTCATTCTACTGTAAATTTGCACAAAAAGCAATGTACAAATATTTAAAAAACAATCAAAAAAACACAATAAAACAATGGTTCATATAGAGATTTTGAATAAATAGAAATGATTTTTTGATTGCTCTCATTTGCGATAAATGCTTTGGGCAAGAAAATATCAGCAATATTTATCGTTAGTAAAAAAGAGGCTGTAAAAATCAAAATATAAATAGTCTTTTGTGGTATAGGTCTGAAATAGGGGGAATCTGAGTTTTGCTCCGTTTAAGACCTATATTCCATAGAAGACTTCATTGATTTTTACAGCCTCTTTTTTCTTGTCTAAAAGTTTACTTTATTACGCCAGGATATAAACCATATTCTCCCAGCTCTCTCCGCCCCAGGTGGAGGGGGATTTTCCCAGATGCTCATAGCCAAAACCGCTATAGAAAGGAACGAAGTGGGTATGGCAGGTAAGAAAAATCTTCTCCGTACCCCGCTTTTCCTCCATGTCAATATAGCGATTCATTATCTGACTGGCCAAGCCCTTTCCCTGGTATTCCGGCCGAACCTCCAGACCTAAAAGAAAGCAATGCTTTGCTCCTTTTTCCTGCAAGGAAGCATTTGTAAAAAATTCATCCTGAAATACCTCGGAGCTGGAGTGAATACCGCTCATATAGCCGGCAATCTTTCTATTTACCTGGTCAAAGGCAATCAGAAAATCCTCAGGGATTTTTTCTACCCTATCTTTCATATCCTCATAGCTACAGGCTTCATTTTCCGAAAAACATATCTTTTCTATCGCTGCTAATTCTCGGATATCCTCTTCGGTAGCCGCCCGAAAAAGATACCGCTCCTGCTTATACATAGGTCTCCTTTCGAAATTAAGAAATTTTATTATTTTTATCATAACAGAGATTCATAGGAAAGGCAAATCAGGAGGGATTTTCCTATGGCTTAAAAAATAGGCTTTGTAATCACTGTTTGTGCTATAAGAGAATTATATAATCGCTTATATATTAGTTGATTATGTATAAGTTCTTGCTAAAAAATTGTCTGAATTTCTGAAAAATATATGTAAGATTGACATTTTTTGGAGAGTAGAATAAAGTTACTATGAAACAAAAAATTAATACATCATATATATGTGAAACAAAAGTACATACGAAAGGGAGTGAGTGCTTCGTGCAACAATCTGTTATTCCGGAAATTAAATCATTATATCCACAGATGAATGAAGCAATGCAAAAAATAGCAGATTATCTCATTGATACAGAAGATAAGAAGTGCGTGGAGAGAGCTAGTGAGTTAGCTCGTAGGAGTGGAGTTAGCACAGCTTCTGTCAGTAGATTTGTAAAAATGATGGGGTACAAAGAATTCCGTGACTTTCGTCTAAAGATTGTGATGGAAAAGCAAGAGGAGAATAGGCAGGAGGAAAATGAACTAAATTATAATGGTGAGCCTATTACTGGGGACGCTCATTCTATCTGTAAAACTATTTTCTCAAAAAGTGTTAGAGAACTGGAAGAGACGTGGGGAATTCTGGATTTTGATACTATGCAGACAGTGGCAGATTTGATTCATGAGGCAAGAAGAATTGTAGTCATCGGCGTGGGTCGATCAAAAGTCACTATGGAGGCACTGTACTCTAGGCTTTATCGCATTGGATACCCGATTATGATGTTTAGTGATGCCCACGAGATTGTAAATATTACATCTATTATGGAAAAAAAAGATATTTTGATATGCGTGAGTAATTTTGGACAGAGTAAATCAGTGGTTGAGGGAGCAAGAAGAGCGAAAAAAAGAGGTATTCAAGTAGTGGGAATCAGTAGTATTAAAGAGTCTCCACTAGCTAAAATTTCAGATTACACCTTATTTAGTGCATATGATTATAATAATGCGCAGGATGGGAACCTATTTGATCCGTCCAGTGAAAATTTGGCACAGCTTGTTATTGTGGATTGTCTTTATATGCTCGTTGCTCATAAGAATAAAAGAAAAAATATCACTTACTTTAAGACGTTTTCGAATGAGATTCATACAGAGCATATTAAATAATTAGTGAAATGTTTAGAGGAAAAAGAGTAGGAGGGGAAAATGAATCGTTTACATAATACGCTGGAAAAAGCGGTAGAAGAAATGATTGATGGATATGTAGAAACCTACCCCAATCTTTTTGAACGGATAGAAGGACAAAAAGTTCTATTGTATAAAGATAGAAAGAATGGTGTATCTATTTTAATTGGAGCAGGGGCAGGTAATGAGCCTTGGCCGATTGGGTATGTGGGAAAAGGACTGGCTGATGCTTGCGTTTTAGGGGATATTTTTACTGCACCGGCAGCAGGCAGTATTCTTAAAACGATTCGCACGCTTTCTCACGATGAAGGAGTACTCTGCATTGCAACGAATCATGCTGGGGATGTTCTAAACTTTGAGTTGGTAAGTGAGCTTGCAGAACTGGAGGGAATTAAGACACGACAGATTTATGTTTCAGATGATGTAGATTCATCGGACGAAAGAGGGGAAAGAAGAGGTATTGCCGGTGTTACATTGGTATTAAAAATACTCTCTGCAGCCAGAGATGCGGGACTTAGTTTAGAAGAACTAGTGTCTTTGGGAGAGAGAATAAATGATAATCTTTCTACGGCAAGCGTAACTACTTCTCCGGCTTTTGTTTTCGAAAATGGAAAACAAGCTTATGATTTACCGGATGGTTTTGTAGAGTACGGTATGGGCTTTAACGGAGAATTAGGAAAAGAAAGAACAAATTTGCCAAGTGCGGATTCTTTAATAGAGAAGCTCATTGAGCCTTTACTGATAGATTTGCAGTTAAAAGAAGGCGACGAAATAGTTGTTTTTTTGAATGCTTTTCAGGCAACAACTACCTTGGAAGAATGCATTCTCTTAAGTAGTTTACAGAATGCTTTGAAGAGAAAGAAAATAAAAGTATTTGATACTTTTGTTCAATCACTCTTCCCCACACAAGGAGCAGGAGGGCTCTCTCTTAGCTTTTTGAAAATGCAAGAGGAATATAGAGAATTTTATAAAAAAGAAGCGTATTCGCCGTTGTTTTACAAAAGAGAAATGGAATAAACGTGGTAAACATCATATACAGAGCACAGGATGTTCAAACTTAATGTAGAAGGTGAAGACAGTATGAAGGAAGTTAGTGCTGATCAAGTAAAAAGAATGATGGAGAGAGTTGCTCAGAAGGTGGTGGAGTCAGAGCCGTACCTTACAGAGATTGACTTGAAAATAGGTGATGGAGATCATGGAACAGGCATGAAAAGAGGATTTTTGGCTGTTCAGAAAATGTTGCTTGATTTGAAAGTTGATTCTTGTGAAGGGGTTTTTCGAGCGGTAGGTACTTGCCTTTTAGACACTATGGGAGGAGCTTCAGGCGTTTTATTTGGAACAGTTTTCATATCAGGAATTGTAAAAAGAGAGGAACGAAACAGTTTCCAATTAAGTGATTTTGCAGAGATTTTTTCTACCTCTTTAACTTCACTAAAAAAGAGAGGGAAGGCTAAAGTAGGAGATAAGACCATGGTGGATGCTTTGGAACCGGCAGTTCTTGCTTTGGAAGAGGGCGCAAAGGAAGGCTTGGATCTTATAGAGGGTTTTCAAAGAGCTGCTTTAGCTGCAGAAAAAGGGATGGAGTACACGAAAACGATAAAAGCACGTTTTGGAAGAGCAAAGTATTTTGGAGATAAGGCCATCGGGCTACAGGATGCAGGAGCTACTTCAGTGTACATTATTTTCCAAGCTATGTTTGATTTTTTAAAGGGGGAGAAAAATTGATTCTTACAGTTAGTTTAAACCCTTGTATTGATAGAACAATAGAGATTGAGAAGTTCCTTTATGGAGGAACAAACAAGGTTTTGAAAACAAGGGAAGATGTTTCGGGAAAAGGAATTAATGTCAGTATAGCGTTACAAAATCTTGGTGTTAGCAATAAAGCGACCGGTTTTTCTTTTTCGGAAGATGAGGCCAGATTGAGACGCTTTTTTGAACGTATTCATTGTCCTTATCACTTTCACACAGTTCAAGGAAGTCTTCGTGTAAATGTAAAGATTTTCGACACAGAAAAGCGTGTAATGAGTGAGTTTAATGATAAGGGACAAGAAGTTACTGAAGCCGATGTGTCTGCTTTCTTCTCTTTGATGGAAAAAGAGTGGGAAGGGACGGATATCTTAGTTGTGGATGGCTCCGTACCACCAGGGGTTCCAAGGAGTATTTATAAGGAATTAATACTTTTAGCAAAGGAAAAAGGGATAAAAACAGTCTTAGATGCTACTGGAGATTTACTAGCTTTGGCATTAGAGGCACAGCCGTATTTTGTGAAACCGAATCGGGAAGAGTTGGAAGCTTTTTATGGAAAGGCATTTAAAGATACCAAAGAAATGATTAGCTTTGGCAAGAGCTTACTACAGAAAGGCATACATTATCTTTGTATTTCATTGGGAGAGGAGGGAGCTTTATTTCTCACAGCAGAAAAGTGCTATCAGGCAAAACCGGTAAAGATTCTTGTACAGGGAGTGCAGGGGGCTGGGGATTCCATGGTGGCAGGAGCTTGTTTGGCGATGAAGAAAGGCCTTTCGGATGAAGATATTTTTAGATATGCGGTAGCTTGTGCAACAGGATCTTTACTACATCCGGGTACTCAGTTGTGCGAAAAAGAAGATTTGGAAGCAATGTTACAAAAGGTTGAAATTATCAATTTAGAAGAATAGAAAGGGGAAAAATATGGCTTTGGTAAGTTCTAAGGAAATTCTGATGAAAGCACAGCAAGAGGGCTATGCAGTCGGTGCTTTTAATGCGGAGAACATGGAGATGGTTCAGGCAATTGTAGCAGCGGCAGAGGAATTATCTTCTCCGGTAATTATTCAGACCACTCCTGGAAGCTTGCAATATGCAGATACAGATATGTTTTTTGGAATGGTCAATGCAGAAGCTAAAAAGGCGAAAGTGCCGGTTGCTTTACATCTGGATCATGGAAACAGTGCAGAGCTTTGTGCGAAAGCGATTTTATCCGGCTACACCTCTATCATGATTGATGGCTCTAAGCTGGCTTTTTCCGAAAATGTAGCGCTTACGAAGAAAGTGGTTGAGTTTGCACATGCTATGGGAGTGCCGGTTGAAGGAGAATTAGGAACGGTAGGAGGAAAAGAAGACACACATGAAGTAAAAGACAGTGAAAAGTCCTATACCGATCCTGAAGAAGCAAAGGAATTTGCAGAACAAACAGGTGTAGATTTCCTTGCAGTTGGTATTGGAAATGCTCATGGATTTTATAAAGGAGTACCAAAGTTACGATTTGACATTTTGGAAAAAACGAAAAGCTTAGTGAGCATTCCAATTGTTTTACATGGTGCTTCGGGAATTCCTGATGAGGATGTAAAGAGATCAACCGGTCTTGGAATTTGCAAAGTGAACTTTGCAACCGAATTAAGAGATGCCTTTACCAAGGGCGTAAAAGAGTACCTTGAGAAGAATCCGGAGGTATTTGATCCAAAGAAATATAATGGAGCAGGTAGAGAAAAAGTTAAGGAACTTATTAAGCATAAGATGCATGTATTGAATAGTGTCCATAAGGCATAAAAACTTAGATAAGAATTTGGAATACGTGAAACAATATTTTATTTTTCTCAATAATGGACAAATTTCAACTCGAATCAAAACGGGTAAGCAATCACGCAGACCTCGTTCTGAATATTTACTTACTTATCTTTAAAGGAGGAAAAAGTGATGAAAAAAGGTATTTCATTGGTACTCGCAGCTTTAATGGCTGTATCTCTTGTGGCTTGTGGAGTTGGCAGCGCTGCAAAGAGCACAAGTGCTGCGGCATCGGAGCAAACAGAAAAACAGACAGAGAAAGCCGGAGAGACGGAGGCTAAGAAGGAAGAGACTAAAGGAGAAGCAAAGACCATCGGTGTAAGCTTACTGAACAGTACCCACGTGTTCTATAATAGTATCCAGACTGCTATGGAAGAGCAAGCAAAGGAATATGGATGGACTTTAGATGTACAAGATGCTGCAGGAGATGCAAATAAGCAGCTTGGTCAGGTACAGGATTTTATTACTAAGAAGGTGGATGCTATCGTTATCGCTCCAACAAACTCTGCAGGATCCAAGTCTATGATTGAGCTTGCAGAAAAGGCTGGAATTCCGGTATTTACTATGGATATCGCTTCTGATGGAAAGCCGGTTACTCACGTTGCTACAGATAACAAGAAGGGTGGACAGCTTGCTGCTGAGTATGTGGTAAATAATATCCTTACCGAAAAAAAGGGTAATGCAGCAGTAATTACTTATTCTGAAATCGAAAGCTGTGTAGATAGAGAGACCGGATTTACAGATTATTTAAAGGAGAATGCTCCGGATATCAAAGTAGTTGATGTGCAGAACTATTCCGGTGACCAGCAGAAGGCTGCAGATGTAATGCAGAACATGCTTTTAAAGAATGATAATATCGATGTTGTTTTCTGTGTAGGAGATCCTGCAGCTATTGGTGCTCTTTCCTCTATCACAGCAGCCAATGCAGCAACCAAGATTATCGGTTATGACGGAAATCCGGAAGGTGTTGCGGAAATTAAGAAGGGTGGAAACTGGGTTGCAGATGTTGCACAGGACCCTGCAGGAATTGGTAAGACCACTCTTGAGGCTATTAAGAAGCATTTAGAGGGTGAGAAGGTAGATTCCGAGATTTTGATTGCGCCTTATATTATTGATGCAAAGAATGCAAAGTAATAAAAAGATAGGTTAAGAGGAAGGCGTCCCACTTTTTGGACGCCTTTTTCTATAATATGGAGCATATTATGATGGAAGAAAGAAAAGAGACTTTAGTAGAATTAAAGCATATTCATAAGGAATTTCCCGGCGTGAAAGTCTTAGAGGATATTTCTGTTGCTTTTTATCCTGGGGAAGTACATGTTCTTTTGGGAGAAAATGGTGCAGGAAAATCCACAATTATTAAAATCATTTCCGGTATTTATCAACCTGATAAAGGGGAAGTTTTGATAGAGGGACAGCCCGGGGCAAAAAATATTCGAGAAGCGCAGCAGAGAGGAATCAGCGTCATTCATCAAGAACTTAGCGTTATTGAGGATTTAAAAGTATATGAAAATGTTTT
The DNA here is from genome assembly GCA_963545375.1 of uncultured Oribacterium sp. Lineage (GTDB taxonomy): Bacteria > Bacillota > Clostridia > Lachnospirales > Lachnospiraceae > Oribacterium. The sequence continues at coordinate 23,755 of CAUUJL010000007.1, read as the reverse complement.
TCTGGGAAGAGAAGAGAAAAAATCCGGATTTTTAAATAAAGAAAAAATGATTGCGGAATGTAAAAGGATTTTGGATGAAATGGATGTAGCAATTGATCCACGCTCACCGGTATATAAGCTTAGTAATGGAGAAAAGCAAATGGTAGAGATTGCCAGAGCTGTTTCTCAGAATAGTAAGTTAGTAATTATGGATGAGCCTACCAGTTCGCTTTCTGACCACGAGGTACAGTCTCTTTTTCGAGTTATACGTCAATTAAAGAAAGATAATGTTGCAGTAATTTATATTTCTCATCGTCTAAAGGAAATTCTGGAGATGGGAGATATGCTTACCGTACTTCGAGATGGTATGAAGATTGCTACAGTACCGGTTTCAACGGTAACTGAACAGAAGATGGTAGAAATGATGGTGGGAAGAGAAATTTCCCAATTTTATTACAAAGCCAAAGCTCCGGAAAATAAAGAATTGGTTTTGGAGGTGAAGAATCTATGCTCTAAAAATCATTTTAAAAATGTTTCATTTCAACTATATAAAGGAGAAGTTCTTGGGGTAGCCGGACTTATCGGTGCAGGAAGAACTGAATTAATGAGGGCGATTTTCGGAGCTGATTCCTATGATAGTGGAGAGGTAATTTTGTATGGAGAAAGTTTAAAGGGATTACAGCCTAAGGAAATTATTAAAAAAGGCTTGGGCTTAATTCCCGAAGATAGAAGAGGCCAGGGACTTTTACTGGAAAAGACAGTTCGGGAAAATACCAGTTTGGCATCTTTAAAAGAAAATAGCCATAGTGGTTTTATTGATTTTTCGTGGGAAAAGCGAGAAGCCGTTTCCTACATAGACAAGTTACGGATTAAGACTCCTTCGGATTCAGCAATCATTAAAAATCTTTCAGGAGGAAATCAACAGAAGGTAGTAATAGCAAAGTGGCTTTTAGCAAAGTCTAAGATTCTTATTATGGATGAGCCTACCAGGGGAATAGACGTTAATGCTAAAGCGGAAATATATGAGCTTATGAAGAATTTTGTCGAGGAAGGTGGTAGCATTATCCTCGTTTCTTCAGAATTACCAGAGGTACTAGGATGTTCTAATCGCATTATGGTAATGCGAGAGGGATATGTAACCGGTTTTCTGGATAGTGCAGAAGCGACAGAAGAAAATGTCATGCTTTTTGCCAGCAAAGGAAATGAGGAGGTTGTTTATGAATAAGAAAAATAGTGGTATATCAAAAGTCCTAAAAGGAGAAAATACCATGCTCCTTTTTGCGGTAGCGTTGTTTGCAGTGTGTCTTCTTTTTGTTCCTCGATTTGCAACAGGGGGAAATATCAAGAATATCTTGATTCAGATTTCAATCAATGCACTTATTGCCTGTGGCATGACCTTTACTATACTTTCAGATGGTATTGACCTTTCTGTTGGTTCGGTAGCGGCTATAGCAGGGGTAGCAGGAGCGTCTTTAATCAAAACTATGCCAAATGCATCTGTTCCGATGTCCATTCTGATTATATTACTAACTTCCTTAGTAATAGGTACTGTGTGTGGTGCTCTTAATGGATTTTGTATTGCAAAGTTGAATGTTCCTCCCTTTATTGCAACTATGGCGATGATGAATGTAGCAAGAGGTTTAGCCTATGTTTTTACAGATGCAAAGCCGGTTTTTGGCTTGCCGGAAAGTTTTGGATTTATCGGTTTAAGAGAACTTGGTATTATTCCTGTATCAGTTATTTTAATGGTTTTTATTATTTTTCTAAGTTATATTATTTTAACAAAGACTTGCTATGGAAGATATGTCTATGCTGTGGGGAGTAATAAAGAGGTCGCTAAATTGACAGGGATTAATGTAGATCAAGTCCGTTTTTCGGTCTATGTGATTTCCGGAATTCTTTCAGCTTTAGCCGGACTGGTACTGGCTTCCAAGTTACAGAATGGACAGGCCACGGCAGCAGTAGGCTATGAGTTAAATGCCATTGCAGCGGTGGCTATGGGCGGTACCAGTATGTCCGGTGGACGAGGAGGAATTCCTCAGACAGTTATTGGTCTTATCGTTATCGGAATTATTAATAATGCGTTAAGTTTACTTGGTGTATCCGCATATTGGCAGACGGTGGCAATGGGTGTTATCATTCTGATTGCAGTAGTCATTGACCAGGCAAGAAAATAATTCACTAAAGTGAGGGAATGGGCCATAGAAGAATAAAAGAAAATAGGGGAAGTACTAAACGATGTGTTTTGGAAAAGTTTAGTACTTCCCTTTTTCATGTTGATTATTTACTATAGGATTAGAATTATTTTCAAGGAAGGAGGACAATCCCATGGAAGGACAATCCATTATGCAAATATTTCAGGGGAGCTCCTCTGTGTCCGGGGTGATTATCCCCATAGCTTTAATGCTATTTTCCGGCTTTGCTTTAACAAGAGTCACCAAGCGCCTGAAGCTTCCCAATGTAACCGCCTACATTTTGGCGGGAATCCTGATTGGACCCTATTGCTTGAATCTGGTGAATCCGGACATTATTGAAGGCACAAGCTTTATTGCGGATATTGCTCTAGCCTTTATTGCCTTTGGTACCGGGGAATTTTTTACTTTTTCTACTCTAAAGCAGAATGGGCTGAAGGTTTGTATTATTACGCTTTTTGAAGCGACTCTGGCTTCCCTCTTCGTTTTTGTGCTTTGCCTTTTTACTTTAAAATTGAATTTAAGTCTGTCCTTGGTTTTGGGAGCCTTGGCGGCAACCACCGCCTCCGCTTCCACGATTATGACCATCCGACAGTTTAATGCCAAGGGGGACTTTGTGAACACCCTTTTACAGGTGGTAGCATTGGACAATGTCTTTGGTCTTGTGGCCTACAGTATGGCCATTTCCGTGGCGGTGGCGCTGCAATCCGGTTCTTTCAAGGCAAGTAGTATTCTCATGCCCATTGCTTTAAATCTGGCGGTGCTTCTTTTGGGAGCGCTTTTTGGGCTCTTTTTAAAGCTTTTAATGCCGAAGCAGCGTTCAACAGACAACCGTTTGATTATTACCATAGCCGTACTTTTCAGCTTTTGCGGTATCTGTGCCCTTTTGGATGTGTCTCCTCTTCTGGGCTGTATGTCCATGGGCATGATTTACATCAATATCACGGGAGACGACAAGCTTTTCAAACAGTTAAATTACTTTAATCCTCCCATTTTACTGCTATTTTTCGTGCGTTCCGGCATGAACTTCAAGCTGGATGTGCTTTTACATTCGGGGGGAATAGGGGAAAATGTTCCTCTTCTTCTGGTGGGTATCAGCTATTTTTTGGTACGTATTTTGGGAAAATATCTGGGTGCCATTCTGGGTCCAACTTTGGTGGGAGAAAAGAAGGAAGTTCGGAAATATTTAGGACTGGCATTGGTGCCTCAGGCCGGAGTAGCTATCGGTCTTTCTGCCTTAGGTGCCAGAATTTTGGGCGGAGAGCTGGGAAGAGCTCTGGAAACAGTAATTCTTGCTTCCAGTATTCTCTATGAACTCATAGGCCCCGGTTGTGCCAAGCTGGCCTTGTATCTTTCCCATTCCTATGCGGTAAGTTTGGAGGATTTAACGGAATCCGTCGCCATAGAACCGGAGAAGAAGAAAAATGAGGTGGAGCTTTTGATTGAGCGAATCCAGGCTATTCAGAAGGAACTTCCTTCTCATGCCAAGAGACTGGCGGAAGAGGAAGAAGCTTTTACTGAGGCGGCGGAGGAGCAGTATTAGCAAGAGGCTTCTACATGAGTTTAGATTAAGATAAAAAACGTAGGAGGAGACATGGCGAAAGACTTAACTACTTGCCGAGTGGATAGACAAAATATATTGAATAATGAATTGGCTATTACGGAGTTACAAAAACAAACCGGAATACAAGGCGTTATTTTTGAAGATCGTCTTAGGTTTACAAAGTCTATGGTGGCCACATATTTTGATGTTGATGAAAGAACAATTGAAAGGTATGTAAGTGATAATACTGATGAAATTACTTCGAACGGATATGAGATTATCAAAGGAGCTAGGCTGAAAGCATTTATAAAATGTATAGCTGAACAGGATGTTCCCGACATTAATGTCGGGAACATCAGTAGTCGAACTTCCCAGATTGCTTTATTTGATTTTAGAGCATTTTTAAATGTGGCAATGCTACTAGTAGAAAGTAAAAATGCAAAAGTGCTTAGACAAATTATACTTGATATTGTTATAGATCTTGTCAATCAAAGGACAGGTGGCTCAACCAAGTATATTAACAAAAGAGACCAAGATTTTATCACAGCATTTTTGCAAGAAGAGAATTACAGACGAGAGTTTACAGATGCCTTGAAAGACTACGTTGACATGGGGAATAGCAAATACGCTATATATACCGATAAAATATATCAAAGTATTTTTAAAGAAAAGGCGCAAGAATATAAACGGATTCTGAATTTATCTAGGAAAGATAGTGTACGTGAGACAATGTATTCAGAAGTACTGGATTTAATTGCTTCGTATGAGTGTGGATTAGCGGCAATGATAAAGAGCCAATCAGAACAACTTGGACATAAATTGAATAATTGGGAGATGGCAGACTTATTTAGTTCCTTTGAAAATTTGCCGTTATGGAAGCCGTTAATCATTAGGGCAAGAACAAAAATGGCAAGTAGGGACATGGCTCTTAGAGATGCATTTCATTACCAACTGGAAGAATACATTAAGCCGTTGGATGCAGAGGAGTATGAAAAGTTTTTAGGTTCATCCGGAGATGAATTAGAAAAGTTGATGAAGGAAAATCAAGACGTTCTAATAAGATTAAAGGAGCGTAGCTGATGGATAACATTAACTATATTTCAATAGAAGAAGCCAAATCTATCCATCGGGCGACAATAGAAAACAGTGGGGGCGGAGATTATGGAGAGCTGGATATAGGAACTTTAGAGAGCGTTCTTGTCCATATTCAGAATGATGACTATTACCCAAGCTTTCTTGACAAATTGGAACATCTATTTTTTTGTGCATGTAAGTTCCATTGTTTTACGGATGGCAATAAACGTATAGCGATTACACTTACTGCGATGTTTTTGCTGAAAAATGGATATATGGCAGTATCGAATGTGTACTTTAGAGAAATGGAAAATATTAGCTATCATGTAGCAGCGGGACATATTGGTGAAGCTCTTCTTAGAAGAATCTTGGAAGCCATATTATTGGGAAGATATGATACTGATGAAGAGCTAAAACTTGATATTTTCAATGCGATTTCGATTGTAGATGAGTTTTATTTGCATTGATTACAGAAGGTTTGAATAGAACAGGAGGAAAAGCCATGTCAGAATGGATTATACAGGAAGCATTTCAGACATTGACAATAGAAAATAACATAAGTCTTTCTTCCGCCTTGCTTAGAATCTTACTTGCGGTTCTTCTGGCCTCCATCATTGGCTGCGAGCGAGCCAACAAAAGGCATTCCGCAGGTCTTCGAACCTTTATTTTGGCCTCTTTATCCGGCTGTCTGGCCATGATTTTAGACCTGCTTTTCATGAATACGGAGGTGCTTCGTTTTCCCATGCTTTCCGCCTTTGCCATGATCAGTATTTCCATTATCAGCTGTAAGGCGATTCTCTTTAGCTCCAGAAATCAGATTAAGGGTTTAACCACTGCCATTGCTTTGTGGTCCTGCGTTTTAATCGGGCTCAGTGCGGGAGCAGGACTTTATTTTGTCAGTGTGGTGGCCTGCTTTATGCTGTACTGGATTCTGTCTTACCTGCCAGGCTTGGAAATGTATCTGAAAAATCGCTCCAACCACTTTGAAATTCATTTGGAGTTAAAGAGCAGACAGTATTTGCAGGACTTTGTCACCACTATCCGGAGGCTGGGACTTCGGATTGATGATATTGAGTTAAATACCGCCTACCACGGCTCCGGCCTTAGCGTGTATTCCGTGACCTTCACCATAGACAGCAAGGAGCTGAAGAAGTTTAAAACTCATAAGGAGATTATCGAAGCCCTGTCCACCATTGACTACATTTATCATATTGAGGAAATGCGGTAGTTTAATATCTGCCTTTACATCTTAGAACAGATATGATAATTTTTATTCGGGCAAAACCGAATCGGAGGTGACCGAATAAAATGAAATTTATCGGAAGAGAGGAAGAAGTACGGAAAATCAAAGGCTTGTATCAGTCTCCCGGCATGGAAGTGCTTCTATTATACGGAAGAAGGCGTATTGGAAAAAGTGAGCTGATGAAACATTCCATGCAGTTCTTTGAGGGGAAGAGGATTTATTACGAGTGCAAACAGACTTCTGAAATGAACAATGTAGAAAGTCTGGCGACTTTACTTTCGGAAGAGTTTGGCTACCCGAAGATTTCCTTTTCCGGCCTGGAGGAAGTGCTGGATTTTCTTTTTAAAAAGGCGACGGAGGAGAATATTCTCTTGATTTTGGATGAATATTCTTATCTTAGTGATGTGCTGAAGGGCATGGACAGTGTTTTGCAGGCACTGATTGATAAATATCGAAACCGGAGTAAATTGAAATTGGCCTTGTGCGGTTCCTTTGTGGATACCATGCAGAAACTGATAGAAAAAGAGAATCCCTTATTTGGCCGTTTTGATTTGGTTTTAAAATTAAAGCCCATGGATTATTATGATTCAGCACAGTTTTATCCCCATTTTTCCGATGAGGATAAGGTGAGGCTTTATAGTGTTTTTGGCGGAATTCCCTATTATAATCGTTTGATTCGGGAAGACAGGTCTGTAAAGGAAAATATTATCGAGTTGATTGCTTCTCCCGGTGCAAGACTGGAAAATGAGGTACTGATGTACCTTAAGTCGGAAATTGCGAAAATTGTGAATGCCAATGAAGTCTTTGAGGCTATGGCAAAGGGATTTTCCCGCTTTAACGATATCCTGTCTCAGTCCCATGTTTCCAGTGGCCCCAGCTTAGTGGATGTGTTGGACAAGCTGATTCGTATGGAGCTGGTGGAGAAGGCAGCGCCTATTAATGATGAAAATAACCGAAAGAAGTCAGGATATTATATCAGTGACCCCATGTCCTTGTTTTATTATCGATATATTTTCCGCTACAGCTCCCAGCTAAACGTGATGAATTCGGATATTTTCTATCAGCGATATATTCAGGAGGACTTTGAAAATGCCTATGTGCCGAAGCGTTTTGAGACAATAGGAAAACAATATTTGATTCGGCAGAATCGGGCAGGACTTATGGAGGAGCCCTTTGAGAAAATAGGCAGGTACTACTACGATATTCCGAAAGAAAGGCGAAACGGAGAGTTCGACATTGTCACCTACGATCCCAAGGGCTATATTTTTTATGAAGTAAAGTTTCAAGATAAGCCTCTTAGCAAGGCGGAAATAGAAAAGGAGATAGTGCAGGTAAAGGAATGCGGCCTGCAATGCTATCGCTACGGCTTCCTTTCCAAAAGCGGATTTGAAGCAATTTCTCAGGATGATTTGCTTTTGATTTCCTTAGAAAATCTGTATGCATAATTTTTCATAGCAAGTTTTAGGATAAAAATATTTTCTTCTCATCAGAGAAAATCACTTCGGAGGCTTTTTTAGCCTCCTTTTTTACGCTATACTAGGACAGTTCAAAGAAATGAAGGGAGAACTATGGAAAAAAGTCTGAAAGACCAAGTATATGAATCTATCCTGGAAGATATCTTCCAGGGCAATGTTTCTCCGGGAGATATTTTGAATGAGAAGGCGCTACTGGAAAAATACCACTGTAGTAAGTCCCCGGTTCGGGAGGCGCTGATGGCACTTTGTGCGGACGGTATTTTAAAAAATATCCCTCGCTACGGCTATGAGGTGGTTCGCCTCAGTAAGGAAGATATCTACGATATGCTGGCTTTCCGCTTTGTCTTAGAGCGGGGAGTGCTTTTGGAGTGCGGAGCGGAGCTTAGGGAGGAAGATTTTCGGGACTTGGAGCAGATCAACAGTCAGTGCAGTGAAAATAATACGGACGCCATGACTCATTGGAAGCATAACATGGAATTTCACCTTCGTTTGATAGCCTGTGCCCACAATGACTATATTACGGAGCAGCTGGAAAAATGCATGACCAGACTGAAGCGAGCCTACTCCCAGTACTATTGGAAGAAGGACAAGGAAATTCTTTTTTCCATGGATACGGAGCACCATGTGGACATTGTGTCGGCGCTACGAAATAAGGATGTGGAGAAGGCCATTTGCTATTTGGAGGAGGATATTCAGGACTTCGGGGAGTACTCCGCCTATCGTTTAAAGCTTCATTTTTCTTAAGTCGATATCGGAAAGAAATTTGCGAGTTCTATAACGAAAAGGAGATATATTGTAAAGAAATTCATTTAAAAAAAATCATTTAAAAATTCATTTAAAACATTCACTAAGCAAATTTTAGAAAGGAATTTATGGATAAAAAAGAGGGCATGTGGAAACAGGTTTTTGGGACTTTGACATTTTGCAATCGCCATAAGTTCCTCTTTTTGTCTACAGCCATTTTTTTGCAGATTGCGACCTTCGTAGGGAAGGAGCTTTTGCAAATGCTTTTTCGTCTGGCTTTGGTGCTGGTGGATCTGCCCAATGTGGATCAGTATAATATTCGCTATTTCTTTACCAGCCCCAGAAGCCTTTTCATGGTTTTGCTTTTTGCTTTTCTTCTAGCCTTCTTTTTTTATGTGGAGGTCTTCACCCTGGTGCAGGTGATCTTGGCGGCCAAGGAAGGTGCCCGGATTTCTTATCGAAAAATTCTTCGCACCTCTCTAAGCAGGTTACGGGATTTCAGCTATGGAAATGTGCTGCTGTTCCTTCTTTATATTCTCTGCACCGTGCCGGTGGCGAGCTTTATTTTAAGTTCTTCCCTGACAGATTCCTTCCATATTCCGGATTTTATAACGGAAGAAGTGGGCAAAACTATGGGAGGGCATATTGTTCTTTTTCTGCTGTTCCTCTTTTTCATGTACCTCAATATGCGCATGGTCTATACCGTGCCTTTAATGGGCTTAAAGGCGCAGAAGTTTAATAAATCGGTGCGGGAAAGCTTTGCCTACACGAAAAAAGGCGGCATCAGATTGTTTCTGACTCTCTTTTTATATGAGTTTTTGCTGAGTTTGCTGGCGGCTCTATTACTCTATCTGGCGGCTTTTCTCTTTACCCGCCTGGATCCAAAGGGAGAACTGGGAATCTTTCATTTTCTTTTCTTCCTGCTCTTTCGTTTTACCCGATTTTTCTTTGGAATTTTGTCAAAAATCGGCTTTCTTTCCCTCTTGGTAAATACCCTTCCGGTGGAAGGCTCCGAGGGGGAAAATGCATTTCTTACCGAGGAACAAAAGTATAGCAAGGCCACCATTTTCCTCCTACTGGCACTTTTTGTCTTTCATAGCACTGTAGCTGTGATGGATTATATGGGCTGGGAGGTCAATACGGATGCGAAAATCATTGCCCATAGAGGGCTGGTTTCTGCCGGGGTGGAAAATACCATAGAGTCCTTAGAGGGCGCAAAGGCCGCAGGAGCGGATATGGTGGAGCTGGATATTCAGCTGACCAAGGATGGGGAATTTGTGGTGATGCATGATGTGGATCTTTCCCGTCTTACCGGAATAGAAAAAAAGGTCTATGACTGTACCCTTTCGGAGCTTACCGCCATGACGGTGCACCAGGGCAAATTTAGCGGAAAAATACCAAGCCTTCGGGAATTTGTACAGAAGGCAAAGGAGCTGGATATGCCCCTGCTTATTGAGATTAAGCCCCACGGGAAGGAACCGGAGAATTTTTCGGAAATTCTTCTGAAGAAGCTGGAAGAATACGAGGTGGAGAAGACGAATCCCCTGATGTCTTTAGACATTTCCCTGATGGAGGGAATAGAAGAGACTGCTCCGGAATGGAAGACCGGAGTAGTGATTCCTGTGCAATTCGGAGATTTTGCTACGGAAAATGTGGATTTTTATGCGATTGAAGATTCCTCCTATAACGGCTACCTGATGGGAGAGGTGCAGGATATGGGAAAGGAAATTTATGTTTGGACCATCAATGAAGAAGACAAAATCATCAAATACCTCCAAAGTCCGGTGGACGGCATGATTACGGACGATCCTGAGGATGTGTTTAAGCTTCGAAAGGATATGCTGGAGGATAGAAGCTATTACGGTATGTATGAGCGTATGGCGGGGTAGGGGGCTTTGATGCAGCATAGGCGTGAAATCAAGCACGCTTCCGCTATGCTTGCCCCTGTGGAGGGAAGGAACTAGTAAAATTAAAGGTGCACGCTCTGATGCAGTATAGGCATGAAAACGAGCACGCTCCCGCTATGCTTGCCCCTGTTACAGGCCTATATTGCATCAGAGCGGCTTTCTCATATTGAATATGGTTCTCACTGGTGATGTTTGTGAGAGCGTACTTCTATGCACTTATATATTGCATAAAAATCTTGCAATATTCATAGAATCACTATGCAAATCATACAAAAGTTATGTTAAAAAATCGTCAAAATCCGCCTAGTGCTTTTTAATCGCATTACTGATATGATTAGAGTAAATTTAAATAAGAATAGGAAGATTTCGGGGTTTTGCTTTGAAAGACAATCTTCACGCTTACTATGGGAAGGAATGTTTAGTTAAAAAGTTCTGTCAGACATGCTTTAGGAGGTGCTATTGGTGGAAGAGAGCTTGATGAAGAATTATACGGAGATTTTACAGAATGAGCTGGTGCCGGCCATGGGTTGTACGGAACCCATTGCCATTGCCTATGCCGCAGCGGCAGCAAGAAAGCTTCTGGGAGAAGAGGTCAAGGAGATAAAGCTTTGCTGCTCCGGGAACATTATTAAGAATGTAAAGGCGGTTACCGTCCCCAATTCCGGCGGCCAGAAGGGTATGCAGGTAGCGGCCATCTTAGGCGTACTTGGCGGTGACTCCGATTTAAAGCTGGAGGTTCTGTCTACCGTTACGGATGAGGATCGGGAACAGTGCAGAAAGCTGGTGGATACCGGTTTTTGCAAGGTCAGCTTCCAGGAGGAAGGTCCTAAGCTTTATATTGCGGTAGAGCTTCTGTCCGAAAACCATAAGGTAAAACTGGAGATTGCAAACCAGCACAGTAACATCATTTACATGGAAAAGGACGGAGAGGTTCTTTACAAAGAGGGAGAAGAGGATAAGCAGGATGTGATTTCCACAGGAGGAGACCGGAGTCTGATGTCCCTTCAGGGCATTTTGGATTATGCCAATACGGTGAATTTATCTTTGGTAAGACCGTCTTTACAGAGACAGGTGGAGATGAATCTGGCGATTTCTCAGGAGGGCTTGGACAATCCCTGGGGCGCCAGCGTGGGAAAGACGATTTTGGAGACCTGGGGCTCCGATGTACGGGCCTGTGCCTGCGCCAGAGCGGCAGCAGGATCCGATGCCAGAATGAGCGGCTGTCCCCTTCCGGTGGTGATTAACTCCGGCTCCGGCAACCAGGGCATTACCGTAAGTATGCCGGTGGTGGAATATGCGAAAGCCCTTTCCATTTCCGAAGAGAAGATGTACAGAGCCTTGATTGTCAGCAATCTGGTGTCCGTTTACATTAAGCACTATATCGGTGCTCTTTCCGCCTTCTGCGGAGCGGTTAGTGCCTCCTGCGGTGCAGGTGCCGGTATTACCTACCTTTGCGGCGGCAATTATCAGAAGATCGGCCGTACCATCAGCAACACCTTGGGCAATGTGGGAGGCATTGTCTGTGACGGTGCCAAGCCCAGCTGTGCGGCGAAGATTGCATCTTCCGTTCATGCGGCGATTTTAGCTCATCACATGAGTATGAAGGATCAGGGCTTCCATGGGGGAGAAGGCATCGTGGAAGAGGATGTTGAGAAGACCATCAGAAATATGGGCTATATCGGAAAAGTGGGTATGCAATCCACCGACAGAGAGATTTTGAAGGTAATGACCGATCAGGTGGATGTGAATTCCTGTGTGTAGGAATTTTTGGCGTCCTGACCGGGGGGACGGAACTGTGTAAACCGGCAAAGCTTAAGAAATAGATTGAAATATGTCTCGAGACATGGCTTAAGAAATAGACCGAAATATGCTCGAGGCATGGCTTAAGAAATAGCCGAAGAAAAAGACTGAGAAATGTCTTGAGATTGGGCTTGAAAATTTACAACTGGATAAGAAGGAGAAAAAGTATGGAAAAACAAGGATTTATTCATAGTCTGCCCTTTAAGCTTTTGGTGGCATTGGCTGTGGGAATTTGCTTAGGACTGGCTTTAAGCGGGATGGAGAATGGAGTATCCCACGCGATTTTGAACATTGTGGTAACCGTGAAGTATATCGCGGCACAGTTTATCAGCTTCTGTGTACCGCTGATTATCATTGGCTTTATCGCACCCTCTATCACAAGACTGGGAAACAATGCTTCCCGTATGCTGATGGTGGCTTTATTCATTGCCTATGTATCCTCCATCGGAGCGGCGTTTTTTGCCACCGTTGCCGGATACGGCATTTTACCCCACTTAAATATCAATCCTGACGTAGACGGATTGAAGGAGCTTCCCGAGGTAGTCTTCCAGCTATCCATTCCTCAGATTATGCCGGTAATGTCTGCCCTTTTCTTCTCTGTATTAGTAGGACTTGCGGCAGCTTGGAATAATTCCAAGATTATCACCCAGGCGTTGGAAGAGTTCCAAAACATCGTTTTATCCATCGTAACCAAGTTCGTTATTCCGGTATTGCCGATTTTGATTGGTACCACCTTCTGTACTCTGGCTTACGAAGGAACCATTACCAAGCAGTTACCAATCTTCTTGATTATCATCATTATCGTAATGATTGGACATTACATCTGGCTGACTCTTCTTTACTCCCTTGCAGGAGCTTATGCGAAGAAGAATCCTATGAATGTTCTTAAGCACTATGGCCCTGCTTACATGACAGCGGTAGGAACCATGTCCTCTGCAGCAACTCTTTCCGTAGCCTTGGAGTGTGCAAGAAAGTCTGAGCCTACTATCCGTGAGGATATGGTAGACTTCGGAATTCCTCTTTTTGCCAACATTCACCTTTGTGGCTCCGTTATGACCGAGACCTTCTTCGTTATGGCGGTATCCAAGATGCTCTACAATGAGTTCCCTTCCGTAGAGAAGATGATTCTTTTCTGCCTCTTACTGGGCGTATTTGCAATCGGCGCTCCCGGCGTTCCCGGCGGAACCGTTATGGCTTCCCTGGGACTCATTACCGGTGTCCTTGGCTTTGACGAGACAGGGACTGCTTTGATGCTGACCATTTTCGCATTACAGGATTCCTTCGGAACCGCTTGTAACGTAACCGGAGACGGCGCATTGGCACTGATTCTTACCGGATATGCAGAGAAGCATGGGATTCATCCACAGAAGTTAGAATCTGTACTGTAATATTGAAATAGACCGATTGAAAAACTACATCCTGCGCTGGACCTTGTAAGGAAAAGGGTTTGACGGAAATAAACACTTGTCTAAAATCATACAGTAGATATTTTCCTGCAGTACGGGTTCGGAATGGGGGGCAATCTGAGCCCGCGGGTACTTGCGAAAAACAAAGTGTAACTGCAGTTTTTCGCTTAGTACCCTTGCAGGGCGAAGTTAGCGAGAGCGTGCCCTAATTCCGGACCCGTACTGCAGGAAAATCTATATTTACTATGCTGACAAAATATTTTCTCAAAAACCCTTGACAGAATGAGGCAGATGGTGTTTGATGATGGCGTAATTCGAACTAATTCCCAAGAATAAATCACGAGAGAAAGTGTATCTAGGGTTCCGGTAAAGCTGGTCCGAGCGATACACATACTGCAAGGCAGTATGACACCTTAGGGATAAAAGCCCCGGAGGCAGGTTTCACTTGAAGCCTGCTTCCGAGGCTTCATTTATTTCTGGAGAACCATTTCAGTGAGTTTAAGGAGGAATTTATGCAGAAGATTTACACCGGAAAAACTAAGGATGTTTTTAAACTGGAAGACGGGAATCTGGTTTTAAAGTTTAAAGACGATGTCACTGGAGAGAACGGCGTTTTTGATCCGGGGGCAAATGCCGTTGCCCTGACCATCGAGGGGGTTGGAAAAGAGGATTTAAAGTGTAGTAAGTACTTTTTTGAGCTCTTAAGAAAGAACGGCGTGAAGACACATTATGTGGATGCAAATGTGGCGGAAAACACCATGACCGTACTGCCCTGTGAGGTCTTTGGAAAGGGACTGGAGGTCATTGCCCGCTTTATTGCAACAGGCTCTTTCATCCGCAGGTACGGGGCATACATTCAGGACAAAACCGTGCTTCCCGGGACTTTCGTAGAAGTTACCTTAAAAGATGATCAAAGAAACGACCCGCCGATTTCTAAGGATGCCTTGGCTATGCTGGGGATTCTTGCGAAGGAAGAGTACAAAGAGCTGAAAGAAAAGACAAAGCAGATTGCCGGAATCATTAAAGAGGATCTGGCGAAGAAGGGGCTGACGCTCTACGACATTAAGCTGGAATTCGGACGGCACAATGGAGAAGTTATTCTAATCGATGAACTATCCGGCGGAAATATGCGTGTTTTTGACGGAGACAGCTATGTAGAGCCCTTAAAGATATATTCGTATTTGGAAAAAGGAACTGTATAAAAGAGGAAATGAAGGAATAGTTTTCCCTGTACAGGTCAATATCGGGAGTCCTTCCCGAGAAGGCCTGTACAAAGGACTGTCCGAGCCCTCTTTTTACAGTTCTTTTCTTGTTTCTAAAGAGTATCACAGGAAAAGCCGGCGGTAGCTTGTTCCTAACAAGTGTGCAGGCCAGGCCTGAGCCCTCTTATTCTTAACGAGTGTCGCCGGTAAAGCGAGGGACACTTGTTTATAAGATTTATCCTGTAATTGTGTTCGCTAATCTGTTTTGAAAGGAGAAGTATGAAAGTCGCTTTGATTATGGGAAGTATTTCCGATGAAGAAATTGTAAAAAAGTCTGCTGCTGTTTTGAAAGATTTTTCCGTGGAATATGACTGCCGTGTGATTTCAGCCCATCGTTCTTTGAATCTTATTTTGGATTATGTAGAGAGTATGGAGCAGAATAAGATTGATATTATCATTGCCTTTGCCGGAAAGGCAGCTCATCTTGCCGGGGTACTGGCCGGACTGTCTATCAAACCGGTAATCGGGGTACCGGTGCAGTCCTCTTGCCTGGATGGCATGGATGCGTTGCTTAGCACGGTACAGATGCCAAAAGGGGTTCCGGTTGCCACCGTTGCCATCAACGGTGCGGAAAATGCAGCCATTCTTGCGGTAGAGATGCTGGCGCTGTCCAACCCGGATTTAAAAGAGAAGCTTAGACAATACAAGGAAAAAATGAAGCAGTCCGTTCAGGAGATGAATGAGCGGATCTCTCTCTAGGAGGTGCTGTGTGAGCGGACTGTGCGGCATTTTTTCTTTTGATAAAAAGAACGATATTACGGACCTCCTGGAGGTGGGACTCTATGCATTGCAGCACAGAGGACAGGAGGGATTCGGCATCACCACCATGGAAGGGCAAAGAGTCTGTGAATTAAAGCGAAAGGGTCTGCTTTCGGAAGTACTGAATCAACAGATTATCGAAGATATCTGCGGATCGGCCGGCATCGGTTTTGTGAAATATCTCTTTTCCCACAATACCAAATATGAGCCGATGATGCCCTTTGTGTATCAAACAGACCATGGAAATTCCATGATTGCTCTGGACGGTACCATCTTGAATCGGAATTTTAATTTCTGTGAGCTTGTGAATAAAATCAACGGTCCCTTGGAAAGTTTTCAGGACTATATGGAAAGCCTAAAGGGGACCTATAATCTCATTTACATTGATGAGGGGAAAATGCTGATTGCCAGAGACCCTTACGGCATAAAACCGATGTGTTTCGGGAAGCTGAAGGATACCTTTATAGCTGTTTCCGAAAGCTGTGCCTTGGATGCGATGAATGGGGAGTTTTTGCAGGATGTAGAACCGGGAACCATAGTTCTTGTAGAAAATGGGGATTATTCCGTTCATCATTTTTCTAAAAAGCCCCATCATCTTTGCCTCTTTGAGATGATTTATATTGCCCGACATGACTCTGTAATTGATGGTGTGAGCGTTTATCAGGCGCGCTATAAGACGGGAGAGAGACTTTATGAGGAGTGTCCGACAGAGGCGGATATCGTGATCGGCTCTCCGGATTCCGGTTTGATTGCGGCAAAGGGCTATGCTAAGGCATCGGGAATTCCCTTTGTGGATGGAATTTTAAAGAATCGTTACATTCAAAGAACCTTTATCAAACCTACACAGGAAGAAAGAGTCAGCAGTGTCAATATCAAGTTAAATGCGATTAAAGAAAACTTGCAGGATAAACGGGTCATTTTGGTGGATGATTCTATTGTTCGGGGAACCACCATAAAGAGAATTATTAAAATCCTAAAGGATGCAGGGGCGAAGGAGGTTCATATCCGCATTGCCAGTCCCAAGGTGCTTTCCAATGATTTCTATGCCATTGATATTCCAAAGATGGAGCAGCTGATCGGTTACAACAATACGGTGGAAGAGATTCGGGATTATATCGGATGCGACAGTCTCTATTATCTGAGTCTTCAGGGGCTGGAAGATTGCTGTGGCAATAAGGGCTATTATGAAAAATATTTTACCGGAGTAGATATTTTCCAGGAGGAGGCGGTATGTCACTAAGCTATAAGGAGGAGGCAGTATGTCACTAAGCTATAAGGAGGCGGGAGTAGACAAGGAGCAGGGCTATAAAGAGGTAGGACTGATTAAGAAGTTCATAAAAGAGACCTATACCCCCGGTGTTTTATCAGATTTGGGGGGCTTTTCAGGATTATTTTCCCTGGAACAGGAAAAGATTTCCCATCCTGTCCTGGTATCCGGTACAGACGGTGTGGGGACGAAAGTTGTACTTGCGCAAAAGCTGGGAAGACATAAGACCATCGGCATCGACTGTGTGGCCATGTGTGTGAATGACATCCTTTGTCAGGGGGCAAAGCCCTTATTTTTCTTGGATTATATCGCCTGCGGGAAGCTTGATGCGGAGAAAATGGCGGGGATTGTGGAAGGTGTTGCAGAAGGCTGTAAAAGAGCCGGTGCGGCTTTAATCGGAGGAGAAACGGCAGAGATGCCCGGAGTTTACCGGGAGGAGGACTATGACCTTGCCGGATTTACTGTGGGAATTGTAGACCGGGAGAAGATTATTGACGGCAAGCAGAAAGTGCAGGAAGGGGATAGCATTCTGGCACTTCCTTCTTCCGGAATTCACAGCAATGGTTTTTCTCTGGTTCGAAAAATTATTTTTGACAAGATGCATTTTGACCTGGAAAAGGAGCAGATTTCCGGTGAGTCTTTGGCAGATATTTTACTCACCCCCACTCGTATCTATGTTCGGGAAGTGCTTCCCGTTCTCCATGCGGTGGATGTGCATGCCATGGCCCACATTACCGGAGGAGGACTTCCGGAGAATCTGCCTCGGGTTTTACCGGAGGGACTTTCTGTGCTTATCGAAGAAAGCGCTTTGCCCCGTCTTCCTATTTTCAGCAAATTACAGGAGTGGGGAGAATTAAGTCGGGAGGAAATGTTTGGCACCTTCAATATGGGGGTAGGCTTTACCCTTTTTGTAAGGAAAGAGGACGAGAAGAAAGTTTTATCCATGCTCCCGGAGGCAAGGCGAATCGGAGAAGTGGTGAGGGGAAAGGGAGAAGTGACCATTCAGTAGCCGCCGGAGAAGTGAGCATTTAGTAGCTGCAGGAAAAGTGAACATTCGGTAGGCACCGAAGAAGTGACAATTGAATAGACGCCGGAGGACTTCCGGTACTTAATATATGGGAAAAGGTGGACTATGGATAAACGTATTTTTGTACGAAAGAGAGAGCAGTACCGGCAGGAAGAGGAAAAACTGGTAGAGGAATTGTTCCGCAGCCTTTCTATCCCTGTGAAAAGCGCGGCCATTTATCAGATTTATGATGTGTATTCTATTGAAGAAGAAGTATTGAAACGGGCGGAGCAGTCCGTGTTTTCCGAGGTGATGGTGAACGAAGTTTTCGAAGAGCTGCCCCTTCAGGAAGGCTTTTATTTTGCCTATGAAACCTTGCCGGCACAGTTTGACCAGCGGGCAGACAGTGCGATGCAGTGTATTCGACTCTTGGATGCGGAAAGTAAGGCATTTGTGCGCTCTGGAACCTTGCTTGTATTTGACCGTGCTCTCAGTGCTTCGGAGTTGGAGAAGATTTCCCGGTATTTGGTGAATCCCATTGAGTCCCAAGAGAAGGACATGTCCATTCTTTCTTTCTCACCGGATGCAGAAAGAAAAGAAATGCGGGATATGAGCGGTTTCCGGAGGCTCAGCACAGAAGCGCTTGCTGCTTTAAAGACGGAGATGAATCTTTCTCTTCTGATGGAAGATCTCCTCTTTATTCAGGAATTTTTCACGGAAGAAGAAAGAGACCCAAGCGAAACGGAGCTTTACGTTCTGGATTGCTACTGGAGTGATCATTGTCGGCATACTACCTTTGAGACGGAGCTGGATAAGATTTCCGTGGAGTCTAAGCATTTTCAGAAGGAAATGGAAGAGGCCCTGCAGGAATACCTGAGCCTCCGAAAGGAGCTGGGGACGGAGAAGCCCGTTACCCTTATGGATATGGCGACCATTGTGGGTAAGTATCATCGAATCATTCTAAAGGATCAGACCGTAGAAGTCAGTTCCGAGAACAATGCCTGTTCCTTCTTTACGACCGTCCCGCACGATGGGAAGGAAGAGCAGTGGCTGATTCAGTTTAAAAATGAAACCCACAATCATCCTACGGAAATCGAGCCCTTTGGGGGAGCCAGTACCTGTATCGGCGGAGCGATTCGAGACCCCTTATCCGGACGGAGTTTCGTTTATCAGGCGATGCGGATTAGCGGAGCGGGAAATGTGCTGGAAGGGCGGGAGAAGACCCTCCCCAACAAGCTTCCTCAGGCGGAGATTTCGAAGAAAGCTATGCAGGGCTATTCCTCTTACGGAAATCAAATCGGCCTGGCCACGAGTTTCGTGCGGGAATTGTACGATGATTCCTATGTAGCGAAACACATGGAGGTGGGTGCGGTAGTGGGGGCAAGTCCGGTAGAAAATGTGCGAAGAGAGCTTCCTGCGCCGGGGGATATTGTGGTTTTAATCGGCGGTCGAACCGGCCGGGATGGCATCCAGGGGGCATCCGGCTCCAGTGTGGTGCATACCAGTGCCTCTCTCCACACCATGGCTTCCCAGGTACAGAAGGGAAATGCGCCGGAGGAACGGAAGATTCAAAGACTTTTCCGTCGTCCGGAGGTCTCCCGCCTGATTAAAAAATGTAATGATTTCGGTGCCGGCGGGGTTGCCGTTGCCATCGGAGAAATCAGTCCCGGAATGGAGATTCATCTGGACAAGGTGCTTCTCAAGTATCAGGGCTTAAATGCCACGGAAATTGCCATTAGTGAATCCCAGGAAAGAATGGCGGTGGTGGTTTCGGAAAAGGACTACAGGTCATTCGTAAAGGCCTGTGAAGAGGAAAATATCGAATATGCCCATGTGGCGTCTGTAACCGATCGAAATCGACTGGAAATGTTTATGGGAAAAGAAAGGGTGGTGGACTTAAAGGCCTCTTTCCTGGAGACCTCCGGGGTACGGCAGCATAGAGAGGCTGTTTTAACGGATCACCCTGATGAGAATCCATTCCTCCATCATGGCTTTCATAAAGACGACGTTGTAAAAGAACTTTCAGAGAAAAATGTGGCGTCTCAGAAGGGACTCGCTACGAACTTTGACAGCAGTATCGGGGCAACAACGGTGGTGATGCCTTTTACGGGAAAGGAAGAATTAACGCCGGTGCAGGCTTCCGTACAGGCGCTTCCCACTCTTGGATTTGATAGTGATGTGGCGACCGTTTTAACTTACGGCTTTATTCCGAAGATTTCCCACTATTCTCCCTTTTTATCCGCGCTTTATTCGGTTCTTCTCTCCGTGGCAAAGGTCTATGCGGTAGGAGGAGACAGAAAGACTCTCTATCTTTCCTGTCAAGAGTATTTTGAGAAGCTGGGAACAGATAGCAAGAAGTGGGGCATGGCGACGGAAGCCTTGCTGGGAGCATTACACGCCGAGAGAGCCATGGGAATCTCTGCTATCGGAGGCAAGGACAGTATGTCCGGTACCTTTAATGATCTTCATGTGGTAGAAACCTTGATTTCCTTTGCCTGTAGCACAGTGAAGGTAGAAGAGGTGCTTACACCGGAGCTGAAAAACTGTGGAAACACCCTTTATTTCCTGCCGGTCCTTAAGGATGAGAGGGGCTTTCCAAATGTATCGGAGACGGTAGCCCAGTATGATCTCCTGCACCGCTATATTTCGGAGAAAAAGGTTTGTTCCGTCTATGTTTTGGAGGAAGGTTCCGCCTTTTCCGCTCTTTACAAGATGGCAGTGGGAAATGACTTAGGTTTTCACGTTTCAATGGAGGATCTTGCAGACTTTCAGCCGGGCTCCATGGTTATTGAGGCGAGTGCTTCCAACCTGCCTTTCCGTAAGATCGGAAGGGTGGAAAAGGATATTTTGGCCAATGGAGAAACATTCGATAAGGAGACTTTGCGGAGAGCCTATACCGGCACCTTTGAGACACTTTATCCGGAGTATGTGAATTTGGAGAAGGGAAATTGTGAGAACCTGTCCAAAGAGACGGAAAGAGCGTTTGTCTCTCCGGAAAAGGTGGATCAGGTGAAAGTCCTGATTCCTGTCTTCCCGGGAACGAATTGCGAGTATGACAGTGCTCGTGCCTTCCAAAAGGAGGGAGCAGTGGTGGAAACGGTTATTATCCGAAATAAAAGAGAGCAGGATTTAGAGGAAAGTATGGAAGAGTTTGTGGAGAAGCTAAAGGACGCCCATATCCTGATGTTTGTGGGGGGCTTTTCCAGTGGAGATGAGCCGGACGGCTCTGCCAAGTTTATTGTGAATTTCCTGAGAAATGAGAAGGTGAAAGAGGCGGTTCATAGCCATTTAAAGAAAAAGCGCCTGATGCTTGGAATCTGTAACGGCTTCCAGGCCCTCTTAAAATCCGGCTTACTTCCCTATGGAGAGATTCGGGATTTAACTGAGGAGGATTTAACGCTGTACCATAATGACTGTATGCACCATGTATCCACCACCGCCTTTACCAGGGTATCCAATACGAACAGTGCATGGACCCGGCATTTCCGCTTAGGGGAAATGCATGACGTGGTATTTTCTCATGGAGAAGGAAAACTGGTAGGAAAATCCATTGAGAAGTGGAAGCATCTTGCGGCGTTCCAGTATGCGGACTTTGACGGAAATGCAAGCCTGAATGGAAAGTTCAACCCCAACGGCTCTTTATACGGTATCGAGGGCATGGTTTCGGAAGACGGCTTGATTCTCGGAAAAATGGGACACAGCGAACGCTATGGCGAAGGACTGTATCGGAATCGTCGAATTCCGAATCCCCAGAATCTGTTTTACAGCGGGGTACAGTATTTTAAGGGAGCAAAATGAAGAAAATAGCAGTATTTATTTCAGGAGGAGGAACGGATCTACAGTCGCTTATCGATGCGGTGCATGAAAAAAGCGGCGTAATCCGTCTTGTGGTTTCCAGTCGGGGGGATGCCTATGGACTGGAAAGAGCGAAGCGAAAGGGAATAGAGACTATGGTGCTTCCAAAAGGGGACTACGACAGTGTGCTTTTGGAAGAGTTGAAAAAGAGAGAAGTGGAGTGGATTGTGCTTGCCGGCTTTTTGAAGATACTCACACCGGCGTTTATCCGACATTTTCCCCGGCATATTGTAAATATTCATCCTTCTTTGATTCCGGCCTTCTCCGGCCCCGGGTTTTACGGGATGCGGGTACATGAGGCAGTTTACCGTGCCGGAGTGAAATGGACTGGGGCGACGGTGCATTTTGTCAGTGAGGTAGTAGACGGGGGAGCCATCCTACTACAGGAGGTGGTTCCCGTTTTGGAAGCAGACGGTCCGGAAGAGATTGCAGGAAAGGTCTTGGAAGTGGAGCATCGCATTCTACCGGCTGCAGTGAGAGCGTGTTTGGAAGATCGGGTGTTTTGGCAGGGAGAACGTGCCTTTATTTGGGAGGAAGTATGAAGACTGCATTAATCAGTGTTTTTGATAAGAACGGCATAGTGGAATTTTGTAAAGGCTTAAAGGATTTAGGCTTTCAGCTGATTTCCACGGGGGGAACCTATCAATTATTGAAAAAAGAAGTGGAAGTGAAAGAGGTTTCCGAACTGACCGGCTTTCCGGAAATTTTGGATGGGAGGGTGAAGACCCTGCATCCCCGTATTCATGCCGGGATTTTGTTTCGAAGAGAAGATGCAAAGCATCAAAAAACCGTGGAAGAGTTGGGAATCGACTCCATTGACCTTGTGGTAAACAATCTTTATCCCTTTGAAAAGGTACTTAAGAAGGAAGGGGTGAGTGAGGAAGAGCAGGTGGAAAATATTGATATCGGCGGACCTTCCATGATTCGCGCCGCGGCAAAGAATTTTCGGGATGTTCTTGTGGTGACCGATGGGGGAGATTATGAAGAGGTGCTTCTTCGTCTTCGGGAGGGGAAAAATGACCTTTCCTATCGGGAGCAAATGGCGGCAAAGGCCTTCCGTTATACCGCCTATTATGATGCGTTAATTGCAGAATATTTTAATAATCGCCTTTCTATATCCAATCCGGAGTACCTAAGCCTGAGCTATCGCCTGGGCACAAGCCTTCGCTATGGGGAGAATCCCCATCAGGCTGCCGCTTTCTATGAGAAGGTATATGAGGAGAATCCGGCAGAATGGAAGCAACTTCACGGAAAGGAGCTGTCCTACAATAATTATACGGATATGTACAATGCGGTTCGCTTTGTAAAGGAATTTTCCGAGCCGGCAGTGGTGGGCACAAAGCATAACAATCCGGCCGGAATAGGAATCGGGGAAACGATTGATGATGCCTTCGATAAGGCCTATGCCTGTGATGCAACTTCTCTCTTCGGAGGAATTTTCGCCTTGAATCGACCGGTGACCAAGCATATCGCAGAAGTCTTACACTCCTTTTTTATGGAGATTGTGATTGCACCGGATTATGAGGAAGAGGCCCTTTCTATCCTGGAAGAGAAGAAGAATCTTCGGGTGATTGTGATGCCCAACTTGTCCACCTTCTCCCTTCCGAAGAAGACGGTGAAAGAAGTGTTGGGAGGCATTCTGGTACAGGATTATGACAATGCGAATCTTTCGGAAGAAATGGAAGTGGTCAGCAAACGGAAGCCTACAGAGGAGGAAATGCGGGATTTGCTTTTTGGCTTTAAGGCGGTAAAAATGGTTGCTTCCAACGGGGCGGTATTGGTAAAGGACGGCGCAACGCTGGGAATCGGACAGGGCCAGGTACGGCGCACCTGGGCAGTGGAGGATGCCCTTTCCCATGGAGAAGGCAAACACTCCGGGGCTGTGCTTGCTTCCGACGGCTTCTTCTTTGCCGATACGGTGGAGCTTTTGCAGAAACACGGCATCCGTGCCGCAATCCAGCCGGGAGGCTCCGTGAAGGATCCGGAGGTGATTGAACTCTGCGATCAGTACGGGATTGCTTTGGTGATGACTCATATTCGGCATTTTAGACACTAAAAGATATGAATATATCGGAGCATCGAGGCTCTATAGGACGAGAAATAAACCTATCGGAGTATCAAGGTTCTATAGGACTTGGATTTTAAGACGCTAAGATATCGAGGAACAAAGAGTTCATATCATAAAAATGAAAGGGGGCTGTACTATGCGCGTATTGGTTGTGGGAAATGGCGGTCGGGAGGAT
>CAUUJL010000006.1:0-49694 GCA_963545375.1 uncultured Oribacterium sp. | reverse complement strand
ATAGAAAACTATTTTGATTTTTTACAGCTCCTATTTTTGTACTTTTTTCCTATCACGAAAATAAAAACTATGAAGAACGTCGATTTTATGCTAAAATCTCACGGATTGTAACTATTCACCCGTGTGTTCGAGACCTTCCACACGCTAAAAAAAACTAAAGGAGAATTTATGCATTTTCAAGATCAAAAAACCAAGATGATAACCCAGGCGGCGTTGATTGCTGCTGTGTATGTGGCGTTGGTGCTGATATTTAAGCCAATCAGCTTCGGGGCAATTCAGTTTCGTATTGCGGAAGCCCTTTGTATCCTGCCCTTTTTCAGCTTTGCGGCTGTTCCGGGCTTGGCAGTGGGCTGTCTTTTAGGAAACTTCTTTTCCGGAGCGGCCATGCCGGATGTTATCTTCGGAACCTTGGCTACCCTGATTGCTGCAATCTTAAGCTATCAGCTTCGGAACAAGAATAAGTTCCTGGTATGCGTTCCGCCCATCCTAGCCAATGCCATCATTGTGCCCTTCGTTTTACAGTATGCTTACGGGGTACCGGACAGCTATCCCTTCCTCTTTGCTACCGTGGGACTGGGAGAGGTCATTGCGGTAGGTGTTTTGGGAAATGTATTGCTTTTGGCTTTAGAAGGTCGGAAGGAAGTGCTTTTCGGCGCAGGAGTTTAACAGAAAAGCCGGTATTTTGTCGGAGGAAAAGCTTCTCCTTGGCAGGATAGAGAAGTAACGGTATAAGTCGGAAGTAGAGGAAAACTAGGCAGTAGTAAGGAATTGCTTTAGGAGGAAATATGTACGATATTCATTTTGACAAACCACTTTGGGTACACTTTATCGGAATAGGGGGTATCTCCATGAGCGGCCTGGCGGAAATTCTGCTGGATCGTCATTTTACCGTAACCGGATCGGATGCCAAAACTTCTCCTCTGACAGAGCACCTGGAAAGCTTGGGAATCAAGGTCTTTGTTCCCCAAAGCCGTCAAAATATTCAGGATGGGGTGGAACTTTGTGTGTATACCGCCGCCATCTCCGAGGACAATGAGGAGTTTCAGGAGGTAAAGCGCAGAGGCATCCCCATGATGACTCGTGCAGATCTTTTGGGACGCATCATGCAAAATTATGCTACGGCGATCAATGTGGCCGGTACCCACGGAAAAACCACCACCACCTCCATGATTGGCGAGATTCTTATGGAGGCGGCAAAGGATCCTACTATTACGGTGGGGGGGATGATGAAGGATATCGGGGGAAATCTCCGTGTGGGACAGTCCGACATTTTCCTGGCAGAGGCCTGCGAGTATACCAACTCCTTCCACTCCTTCTTCCCCAGCATTGCGGTGATTTTAAATGTGGAGGCGGATCATCTGGATTTCTTTAAAGACCTTAATGAGATTCGGGATTCCTTCAAGACTTTTATCGAAAGATTGCCGGAGGATGGCCTGGTGGTCATCAACAAGGATATTCCTCATTATGAGTATTTCTTAGAGGATTTGGGCGGACGGAAGGTGATTACCTTTGGCCACGGGGATGCGGATTATACGGCGAATTTTATTTCTTATGACCATTATGCAAGACCCAGCTTTACCCTCTTTGAGCACGGAGAGGATAGAGGAAAGGTGATGCTTTCCGTTACCGGAGAGCACAATATCTACAATTCCTTGTCTGCCATTGCGGTGGCAAGATATTTGGGGATTTCCTTTGAGGATATCAAGGAGGCTCTGCATCGTTTTTCCGGAACGGATCGTCGTTTCCAGCGAAAGGGAAAGATTAACGGCTTTACCATTATTGATGACTATGCCCACCATCCCCAGGAGATTGCGGCAACCATTGCGGCGGCACAGAAGTATCCTCATAGAAAGCTTTGGATTGTTTTCCAGCCCCATACCTATTCCAGAACGAAGGCCTTAATGGAGGACTTTGCGGGAGCTTTGGCCCAGGCGGATGAGATTATTCTGGCAGACATTTACGCCGCCAGAGAGAAAAATACCGTAGGCATCAGTTCGGATGATTTGCGAAAGCTGATGCTTTCTCAGAACACCAACGTGTACTATATTCCGGATTTTCCTTCCATTGAGAAGTTTATTTTGGAGCATGTGAAGGAGGGAGACCTCTTGATCACCATGGGTGCGGGAAATATCGTAGACGTGGGAGAGGATTTGCTTTCTCTGGAAGGTGCGGAAAGAGAAGAATAGGATTTTTTGAAGAAGGTTTTTCACTGTGGAAGAAAATGAATTTTTTCTTTTCCCAAAGGGTGGAAACCTTCTTTTTTATCTCCTGAAAACAGGAGGGATTGAGGGAAAGAAAATTATTTTCTTCTTTCCTGATTTTCCGGAAATCCACCAAAGAATTGTGGATAAGCGGAGTGAAAATCCTTCAAAAAAGGATAGACAAAGCCAGTAAAATCAAGCTTTTAAAGAAAATGAAAAAAGAAACCCACATTATCCACATTGCTGTGGATAAGTCCTGTGGATAAACTTGTGGAGTAGTCTTCTTGAACTGAAAAAGCTCCTATGTTATGATTTGCTCACCGACGACTTAGGGGAGAAAGGGAAGCGATGGAGATACAGTTTCAAGAGGGAATCCAGGCGGAGATTACTTGTGTTCCGAATGCATTTATAGACGAATATGTAGCCGAAGCCAATGGAGATTATGTGAAGGTGTATCTGTATTTGCTTCGCCACCAAAAAGAAAAGCTGAAGGGCAAGGAAATTGGTGAGGCCCTTTGCTTAACCGATCAGGACGTGAAAAGAGCCATCCTTTTTTGGGAGAAAAAGGGGGTTTTAAAAGAAGGAACGGCCAGAGCTTTGGAGAGGGAATTGCAGTCGGAAGAGGCGGCTCTTCTTTCCGAGGAAAAGCTGTCTCAGAAAGAGAGGCTGAGCCGTATGGATAGGACTTCTTTTTTTGATGAGCAAAAACAGGAAATGGACGGGAAAAAGCGGGAAATCGATGAGGAAGAATTTGGCGGCATTTTGTTTGTAGCCAAGCATTTGATGCCTGTGGTAACGCCTTCCCATGTCCAGCTTTTTGAATATATGTATCAGTCTCTGGAAATGGATGCGGAGCTGATTGAATTTTTCTTAGACTATTGTTGCAGCCTGCAAAAGACCAACTGCCGCTATATGCAGAAGGTGGCGGTGGACTGGCACGAGTTGGGCATTCGAGATGTTCGGGCAGCCAGAGAGCATGTGAAGAATTTTGATATGGCGAAGGGCATGAAGGCAGGAAACGGAGACGGAAAGACCGGCGGAAATACATTTTCTTCGAAAGGAAAGGGCGGAAGCTCCTCCGGAGAGAAGAAGGGCAATCGTTTCCTGAATTTCAGTCAGGAAGAGGTAGACTATGATTCTTTGGCTAAGCAGAAGGCCTTAGAACGACTTGGACAGTTTCATACCGCTAAGTAGAGAAGAGGCAAAGCATGGCACTAAGTAACGGACAGGTTCAGGAGATACAGAGGATACTTTCAGAAAGACAGCTGGAGGCCCATAGAAGATATTTGGAGAAAAGAGAAGAGATATTTCAGAAGCTTCCGGAATTAGAAGAGATAGAGGAGAAGGTTAGAACCTTCTCTTTATCTGTTGCGAGGGAAATGCAGCAGGGAAATCGGGAAGGACTTCTTCGCTTAAAGGATGAAATCGGAAAACTGCATCGAGAAAAGGAAGCTCTTTTGAAAAGCGCGGGCTATAGGATAGAGGATTTAGAGGAGGAAGAGCATTTTTGTCCACTTTGTCAGGATACCGGCTATGTAGACGGAAAGAAGTGCCAATGCTTTTTAAAGCTACAGGGAGAGCTTTTGTACCGACAATCTCGTATGGGAGCGGTGCTGGAACGGGAAAACTTCTCCAAGTTTCAGTTGGAGCGCTTCGACAATATAGAGAAGCTGGGCCAGTGCGGAAACAAAACCCTGCGGGAGTATATTAAGGAGATTCGGGACTATCTGACAAACTACTGCGAAGAATATCCGAAAAATAACCGTAGTATTTTATTTACCGGAAGTACCGGAACCGGAAAAACCTACTTTCTTCACTCCATAGCCAAGGCCCTGTTGGATAGAGGCGTAAGTGTATTGTACTTTACCGCCACAGGACTCTTTGAGTATTTTTCCAAAAGGATGCGAGAAGAAGATACGGAAGACTACATCGAAGAGGTGGATGTGATTTTGATAGATGACTTGGGAACGGAGTTTTCCAACAGCTTCACCACCTCCCGCTTTTTCGCCCTGCTGAATCAACGGATATTGGACCGAAAAACCATGCTGATATCTACAAATTTGAATTTTAAAGAATTACGAGAGACTTACTCCGACAGAGTGGTGTCCCGCTTCATGTCCGACTACGAAATCATCCCCTTATATGGGAAAGATCAGAGACTGTAAGGAAAGAAAAATGCGAAGCATTTTCCCTGTTCTCTACCGGAGACGCCTCTGAAATATTTATATTTCAAGAGCGGCTTCGGCAGAGAATAGGGAGTCAAACTTGCAAAGCAAGTTTGATTTCTTTCCGCCACACCCTTAACTTTCTATCGAAGAGATATTTTGTGGAGAGGCGAAGTAAAAGTAGCAGTAGCTTTTGCCTTATGGCTTCGAATAAGGGGCAATCTGAGCCCGCCGGTACTTGCGAAAAACAAGGGAACTGCAGTTTTTCGCTTAGTATCCGTTGCGAGGCGAGGTTAGCGGGAGCGTGCCCCTGTTCCGAAGCCATAAGAGCAAAAGCGTTAACCCTTTTACGAAGAACACTCCAAAAATCTCTTCGACAAAAGTTTTTTCCTAAAAGCAAAAAAGAGCATAGACTTTTTCTTTGCTTTCCTGTATTTTTAATCCGTAAGTGTCTATATGTTTGGAAGGAGAATAGTCATGGCTGATTCCAGAACTTCACAGTTCATTGAGCGTATTCCGGTAGGACCTTTGGCTTTGATGCCGCTGAAGTCCATTGAGCCCTTGGGAAAGAAGGTAAACGATTACTTGGTTACCTGGAGAACCAAGAGAGAAAGTGAGCATAAGGAAACTCTTGCTTTTTCAGGGTATCAGAAATCGGATTACATTGTTCCCACAAGAATTTCCCGATTCGGAACAGGAGAGGCAAAGGGAGAAATCCTGGAGTCCGTACGAGGCGTGGACATTTACTTGATGGTGGATGTGATGAACTACTCCATGACCTATTCCATTTTCGGCCATGTGAACCACATGTCTCCGGATGACCACTATGCGGATTTAAAGAGACTGATTGCGGCAACAACAGGAAAGGCTAAGCGAATCAACGTCATTATGCCCTTCATGTATGAGTCCAGACAGCATAAGAGATCCGGAAGAGAGTCCTTAGACTGCGCTATGATGCTGCAGGAGCTTCATGAAATGGGCGTGGAGAATTTCTTAACCTTCGATGCTCACGATCCCAGAGTCATGAATGCCATTCCCAGAGACTCCTTTGACAATGTTTCCTGCACCTACCAGTTCGTTAAGGCACTTCTGATGAATGTAAATGATTTGGACATTGATAAGGATCATATGATGATTATTTCCCCGGATGAGGGCGGAATGAATCGTGCCATTTATTATGCCAATGTCTTAGGCTTAGATATGGGTATGTTCTATAAGAGAAGAGATTACACCCAGGTGGTGAACGGACGGAACCCTATCGTGGCTCATGAATTCTTGGGAACGGATGTGGAAGGAAAGGACGTTATCATCATCGATGATATGATTTCCTCCGGAGAATCTTTAATCGATACAGCCAAGGCATTAAAGGACAGAAAGGCAAAGCGAGTTTATGCTTGCTGTACCTTCGGCTTATTTACCAACGGTCTTAACAAGTTCGATGAAGCCTATGCAGCCGGAATTCTTGCGGGAGTTTTGACCACAGACCTGATTTATCAGCCGGAAGAGCTGCTAAAGAGAGAATGGTATATCAATGTAAGCATGGCGAAGTACATTGCCCTGCTCATTGATAATATGAACCATGACATTTCCATTTCCTCTATCTTGGATCCTGTGGGCAGAATCAATAAGAGAGTTTCTGAATATAAGGAAGCCAGAGCTTCCCAGACAGAGCAGTTTAGCTTAGAGTTGGAAGATGATATGTAAAGAAAAGAGAGGCTTGGAAACAAGCCTTCTTTCTATATTTCCCCAATATAGTTTTTTATTATCCCTTTTGGTGGTTTTTGTTCATAGCACCCATTTTTCCGTGGAAGAGTTGCAGAGCGTAGCAAGGCTACCCTTTTTTGAGAGCTCGTTTTTGGAAAAATGGGAGTTTTTCTTTTCGGAATTCTTAGGCCAGGTAGCGGTTCCCGGATTTTTCTTTGTCAGTGGCTACCTGTTTTTCCGGAATTTGCAGAGCCTTTCTCAATGGAGAGAGAAGCTTGGAAAACGCTTTTTTTCCTATGTCCTTCCCTATCTTTTCTGGAATACCGGAATGACTGTCCTTTATCTTTTGTTTCAAAAGGCAGACTTTAGTATTCACGGGATTTTTGAGGGGATATTTCTTTATCGTTATCAGCCGGTATTTTGGTATTTTTTTCAGCTGATTCTTCTGACCTACGCCTGTCCATTCTTTGCCTTAGGCCTTTCTCTGTTCCGAAAATGTTTTTCTTCGAAGGTGGGGAACCTGCTTTTCGGCGTTTTTCCCCTCTTCTTTCTTGGCTTGGTGTATTTTCGTCTGGATATACCCTATCTCAATGAGGATGCGGCTTTTTATTATAGCTTTGGTGCTTATTTGGCATTGCTTGGTTTTGGTATTTTCGAGGAGGGGAAGAGTTTCTCTTATGAAAATACGAAGAAGAAATCTGCATTTTCCCCGTCTCTCCCCCTGCTCCCAGCCCTTCTTTGCTATGGCTATACAATCTTGGGAAAGACCATCGGGCTTTTGCTTTTGGCTACGGTTTTCTACCGTATCAGTACGGCAGTTTTCTTGCTTCTTCTTTGCCAAAGAGGCTTTTTTGCCTTTGGAAAAAAATATGCGGACCATAATTTTTATCTTTATGCAGTGCATTATCTTTTTTTGCGACTTTGGTTTATGCTGCAAAAGCATTTTTTTCCGGAAGCGGGAGAGGCTTTGCTCTTTTGCTTTTATAGTCTGAGCCCAATTTACTGTCTGCTTTTATCCCAGGCTACAGCTTATCTTCTTCAAAAGTATGCGAATCCTTTATGGAGATTTTTAAATGGAGGAAGAGCTTCGTAGTATTTCGAGAGCCGAAATATTTAAAGAATAGAGCTGTTTTGGCTCTATAGAAAAGGGATGCTTTGGATCTATAGGAAAAAGAAGTTTTTAGAATTTTTTATGAAATAGCAAAAATCCTTTAACTTGACGAAGTATCCTATTCGGACTAAACTGGTACTGTTGCTAGGGGCGCTGTATGCTGAGAGGTGAAAACCAACCCTTTAACCTGACCTGGATAATGCCAGCGTAGGGAAGCTATAGTGAGCCCTCCATTGTCCTTTGGACAGCATAGGAGGATTTTTTTATGCATAATAACACCAAAAAGATTGCTTTGTCCGGAGTTTGTGTAGCCATGTCTTTGGTACTGGGAATGATTAATCTATTTTCCCTGCCGATGGGAGGATCGGTTACCGCCTGCTCCATGCTTTTTGCCACTTTACCGGGATTTTTCTTCGGCGGAACCTACGGATTCCTGTCCGGTTTGGCCTATGGAGCTCTGAGTTTCATTTTGAAGCCCTATTTTTATAGCCCTGCCCAGTTTATTACGGATTATGTTTTAGCCTTTACCGCCCTAGGTTTATCCGGCTTATTTTCCCAAAAGAAGCACGGTCTCTTTATCGGCTATATTGTGGCTTGTCTGGGACGCTTTTTCTTCGCCTTCTTATCCGGCGTACTGTTTTTCGCTTCCTATGCTCCGGAAGGCATGAATCCCGTTTGGTATTCCTTCAGCTATAATATCAGCTATATTTCCGTGGAAATGGTTCTTACCCTTGGGGTGCTTTTGGTTCCCGCGGTACACAAAGGACTGTACCGGATGAAGGGACAGCTACTTTCCGAAGGAGCTTATGCCCGATAGCTTACTACCATAAACCAAAACTAAAAAAGGAACTGTAAAAAAATCAAAAAGATTTTCCAAGTAATATAGGTCTGAATTGGGGCACGCTCTCGCTAGCTTCGCCACGAAGCGGATACTAAGCGAAAAACTGCGTTTCTCTTGTTTTTCGCAAGTACCGTCGGGCTCAGACTACCCCGCATTCAGACCTATATTGCCGAAAATCTTTTATATTTTGATTTTTTTCAGTTCCTTTTTTCTTTTAATCTAAATCCGTAACCTTCGGGGATTGAAGCTCTACGCTGTCCAGTCCCTCATCCAGGGTAATCACACCGCTGGCATTGACAGACCACTTATTGCCGTTTCCGTCACGGTATTTGGTCTTATTCTTCATGACTCTGCCGGATTCGTTCACCACGTAGCTTCTGTTCTGTCCGGGAAGGGTGACCTTCTGATAACGGGAGCCCTGATCCGCCTTTTGGAGACGTCCGTTAAAGTACAGGTAATCCTGCTTGATGCCGGTGATCCCTCGACCGTTTTGGTCGAAGAAACAGGTGATGTTGTCCCCGTCTCCGTCCACCAGATTCATTCTTCCGGTTTTCACGGAACAGTCAGCCTTGTTGGCTCCGCAATAGTAGTAGCCTTCTGGAGCATTGGAAGCAGTGCGTCCCTTCTGGATGCCGTAAACCGGATTGCCCTTTTCGTTGAAGAGGTAACGCTTATCGTTGATTCTCTGGACTTCGTACACTCCTTCGTTACCGGCTGCGGGATGGCCATTATTCTTAAAATAGAACCATTCCACATCTCCGGTGGAAAGCTTACTGCTGTTTCCTTCAGGACCTACGGTGGAGTACCAGGTGCCGCTTAAACGCTGTCCCATCTTGAATTTATTATCGTTTTTCTCTGCGAAAAATACATAACCTGCAATTTCCGGATTGGCATCATTTACCTCTGCCCAACCGGTAACCATAATACCGTTTTCATCAAATCCGTAGGAGGCATTGTCTAAGGTCTTTACCGCAACATGACCGTCCTTGGAACGAAGCTTTTCTCCGGTGCTTTGGTTAAAATAGAACCAGTAGTTTCCGTTATTTCCCTTTCGTTTTTCGTCAGCGGTGACGCCGGAGGGAAGGGGGAGCTGTTTCCAGCCGGTAATCATCTTTCCGGTGCCGGGGTCGCAGTAATAATTATCATCATTTACCCAACCGGTCTGCATAATGCCGTTTCCGTCAAAATAGTAGAAGGCATCCTGTAATTTCAGCCAGCCGTCCTGCTTAAGGCTTCCATCTCCTGTGGCATAGTACCAAAGGGTCTGACCGTTCTGATTGATTTTAATCCAGGAGTTTTGCACCACGGAACCGTTATCATTTTGATAAACCTGCTGTCCTCTGCTGTTTACATTCCAACCCGCTGCGAAAGCGGTGCCGGAAAAAAGGCTGATTCCTGCAAGCACCAGGAAGGGTAGGGTTCTCTTCTTCATTTTGTCCTCCAAATCTCTATAGACAATCCTTAAAGGATGGTAAAAATATATTATTTCAGCTTCTCTTTATAATACTATCCTTTTCTCATGGGAAAAACAACGAATTTTTCCTGACGAAAAGGACAAAAAGCTTACGGTTTAAGAACGGGCTTCTTGAAACCATCTGGCGGAACAACCGCAAGGCAGTACCTGATTGCTTTCTGCAATGGGCAAGCCCACTTCCTGGGAATCCACGATGCCTCCCCGGTTTTTTTGAATCAAATCCTTCAGCATATAGGCCATAACCCCCGGCTGTAATCCGGTGGTGTAGGAATTTAAGAGGAAAAAGAGGGCGTCCTTTTTCAAAATCTTTTCGCTCAGCTGTAAAAAGGGATAGATGCTGTCTTCGATTTTCCAGATTTCTCCCTTGGGACCTCTGCCGTAGGAAGGGGGATCCATGATGATGCCGTCGTACTGATTGCCTCTTCGAATTTCCCGCTCCACAAATTTCACACAGTCATCCACCAGATAGCGGATGGGGGCGGAAGCAAGACCGGAAAGCTCGGCATTTTCCTTGGCCCATTGCACCATGCCCTTGGAGGCATCCACATGGGTCAGCTCTGCACCGGCCTTTGCCGCAGCCAGGGTAGCTCCTCCCGTATAGGCAAAAAGATTTAAGATTTTGATAGGCGTTTTATCGCCTTTTTCCAGACGCCGCTTTTTTTCTTCCGCAATCTTTTCGGAAAACCAATCCCAGTTGGCTGCCTGCTCCGGGAACAATCCGGTGTGCTTAAAGGCAAAGGGCTTTAAATGGAAGGCAAGACTCTGCTCCGGATTTCCGTTTAAGGCATAAGAAATCTTCCACTGCTTGGGCAGGTCGAAAAATTCCCAGTCTCCGCCGCCGGCTTTGGAACGGTGGTAGTGGCCGTTACATTTTTTCCACAGAGGATTTTTCTTCGGATTTTGCCAAATGACCTGGGGGTCCGGTCTACGCAAAATATACTTTCCCCAACGCTCTAATTTTTCTCCGGAAGAGCTGTCCAAAACGGCATAATCCACCCAATTCTTTGCTAGAAACATTTTTCCTCCTTAAAAGCCCGACAAACTGGCATTTATCCTAGCATTCTTTTAGGAAAATGACAAGAAATGCGGGAAAAAGAAAAGAATCCGGACTCTGCCCTTTTCGGAGGGAAAATTTATGTTAAAATAGGGGCGGTACAGACCGGATAGGGGGATTTCCCGAGGAGGAAGCTTGATTATCGAAGAAACCAAAGACTATCTTGTGTTTTATAAGGAAGCGGGACTGGATAGCGAGAAGGATGCTCCCAAGGGCTGCCTTCCCGTTCACCGTCTGGATAAGGTGGCTTCCGGTCTTTTATTGTATGGGAAAAATAAGGAGGCTGCGGCGGCTCTGTCCAAGCAGCTGACAGAGAAAAAAATCAAAAAACGCTATCATATCGTGATACCCAAGGGGGAAGAGGGCAAAGCTCTTCCGGAAGAGGGACGTTTTCAAGATTACCTGTATAAGGACAGCAAAAAGCAGAAGTGCTTTCCGGTGAAAAGTCTTCGAAAGGGCGTAAAGGAAGCGGTGCTGCGCTATAAGATTTTGGCGGAGCAAGAGGCTTGGATGCTTCTGGATGTGGAGCTGGAAACCGGTCGTTTTCACCAGATTCGCGCCCAGTTTGCCGGCCGAGGCTTTCCCCTTTACGGAGACGGAAAGTACGGTTCCAGGCAGAAAGGGACAGTGGGCTTACACTGCTATCAACTCTCTTTTTTGGATGTGAAAACAGGAGAGGAAAGAGGGTATGAGATCAAAAATCCTGCGGGGGAACCCTGGAATATTTTTGAAAATGTTATGGCGTCTAAAAGCTAATACTATAAGAAAAACCAACACAGAGACATTCCCTGAAATACAAAAGCTATGAAGGGGAAAAACGAAAAGAAAAGAAAATAGTTAAGAAGAGAAAAATAGAAAAGAAGAGAAAAACAGAAAAGAAGAGAAAAAGAAAGTAGGAGTCATGCAAAACGGAGATATGCCATTAAAGAAG
The DNA here is from genome assembly GCA_963545375.1 of uncultured Oribacterium sp. Taxonomy (GTDB): domain Bacteria; phylum Bacillota; class Clostridia; order Lachnospirales; family Lachnospiraceae; genus Oribacterium. The sequence goes on along the minus strand of CAUUJL010000006.1, from coordinate 38,213 downwards.
AAAAAGAAGCCGGCGGCTTCCCGAAGAAATCCGGGGGAAGAACAGAGGAAGGATGCGGAAGAGCAGAGGGATGGCGGAGCAGGGAAGGAAATCGGCTTGGGGAAGGATGGGAAGTCCAGCTCCATCGATTATCGCTTCACTCCCTGTCTGGAGAGCTTCCGCTGTGCCCACTGCGGAAAAGAAATTCATCCCGAGGGGGCGGGATCTCAGCACAGAAATCATTGTCCCCACTGCCTGTATAGTCTCCATGTGGATGAGGAGCCGGGAGATCGGAAATCTACTTGTCATGGACAAATGGAGCCTATCGGGGTGATTTCCAAGGGAGACGGAGATTGGAGTATCCTGCATCTTTGCAAGTCCTGCGGAAAGCTCTCGTTGAATCGTGCTTTGGCGGATGACAATCCCCTGCTTTTAATGCAGCTTGCGGTGAAGCCCTTGTCTTCTCCTCCCTTCCCCATGTCCTTCCTGTCTCATTATTTGGAGGAACAGGGAAAGTAGGGCATAAAGATTAGCATAGAGCAATGAAGTAAAGAGAAGCAGAATAAAGAATAGCGTAGTAAAGATAAGTGTAGTAAAGATAAGTGTAGTAAAGCAAAGAGAAGTAAAGAGTGGTATAGCCAAGAGCGGTATAGTGAGATGAGGCTTAAGGTAGAATAGGAGTACTATGAAAAAGAATCTTTTGGTGGCTCAGTCCGGCGGCCCTACTGCGGTAATTAATGCCAGTCTTTCCGGGGTAATCTGGAAGGCTATGCAGGAGGAAAAGATCGATAAAATCTATGGGGCACAGCATGGTATTGCCGGCGTGTTTTCAGAGGAATTTGTGGAGCTGAAGGCCTGCGCCGAGAAGCAGATGGAAGAGCATTTTCCGAAAAAAGAGGAAGAGGGCATCCTCCTTTCTCCCTTTGGAGACTTTCTGTTGGAAAAGGGAAGCACAAGGCAGGAGGCGGCGTATTTTTCCAGACTTGCCCAGACTCCTGCGGCGGCTCTTGGGTCCTGCCGTTTAAAACTGAAAAATCCCCAGGAAGACCCGAGGGAGTTTCAGGAGCTCTTATCCGTTTTTAAAGCATGGAATATCGGGTATTTTCTCTATATCGGGGGAAATGATTCCATGGATACCGCCTGGAAGCTGTCCGCCTACTGTAAGGAACAGGGGGAGGACATCGTGGTGGTAGGGGTACCCAAAACCATAGATAACGACTTGGAAGGAATCGACCATTGTCCGGGCTTCGGCTCCTCCGCCAAGTATATTGCGGCCTCTCTTTTGGAGCTGGAGCGGGAGTGTCTGGTCTATGACACCAAATACGTGATGATTGTGGAAATGATGGGAAGGAATGCAGGCTGGCTTACCGCCGCCGCGGCTCTTTCCGCAGAAAAAGGCAGCATTCTCTACCTCATTTATCTGGAGGAGCAGAGTTTTTCCAAAGAACAGTTCCAAAAGGACGTGGAAAAGGCTCTGGAAAAGTCTGACCAGGTAATGGTGGCGGTTTCGGAGGGCATCAAGGACAGTAACGGAAAATTCCTCTATACCTACGGTCGGGAAGAAGGGGGAAAGGATGCCTTCGGACACAGCATTGCCGGAGGAGCAGGAGCGGTGCTGGAGCAGATGATTTTAGAAAAAATGTCGGTGAAAACCAGAAGCATTGAGTTTAATCTTTTGCAGCGCTGTGCCGGACATTTGCTTTCCAAAACCGATGTGGAGGAGTCCTTCTTACTTGGTGCTCAGGCTGTGGAGCTGGTTGTTTTGGGAGAAAACGGGAAAATGTCTTCTCTTCGGAGAAAGTCATCCGGAGAGACCTCTTTTGTAGAGCCATCCGGAGAGAACTCTTTTGAAAAGTCTTCCGGAAAGAAGGATTTGGAGAATTCCAATGCCGGGAAATCCGGCAAAACGGGAAAGGGGTATGCTGTAGAATATTCTGCAGTTCCTCTTTCCGAGGTGGCCAATCGGGAGAAGAAGATTCCCCTTTCTTGGATTGGAAAGGACGGACACAGTCTGGAAGAGGAGGCCTTAGACTATCTTCGCCCCTTGATAGTAGGAGAATACAGCTGTGATTTTGTAGGCGGTCTTCCCCAATACATTTCCTTTTTTGAGAAGTCCGGAAAATAACTTGCCTCGGGAGGTATGAGATGGATATTAGAAAAACTTATGTGGCCAATAAAAATCGTTATGATGGCATGGAATATCGAAAGGCGGGGGAATCCGGCCTGTATCTTCCGGCTATTTCTCTGGGGCTTTGGCATAACTTCGGAGAACGGAATTCTCCGGAGCAGATGCAGGATATTCTTAGGGAGGCCTTCGACTTAGGCATCACCCATTTTGATTTGGCCAACAATTACGGTCCCCCCTATGGAGAGGCGGAGCGAAATTTCGGTATTCTGTACCAAAGAGATTTTCACCCTTATCGGGAAGAGCTTCTGATTAGCACTAAGGCGGGCTATGATATGTGGGAGGGGCCCTATGGAAACGGCGGTTCCCGAAAGTATTTGCTTACCAGCTGTGACGCTTCCTTGAAACGGATGCAGTTGGATTACGTGGATATTTTCTATCACCATCGTATGGATCCGGATACCCCTTTGATGGAGACTATGTTGGCATTGCTGCAGATTGTGCAGTCCGGCAAGGCGATTTATGCGGGAATTTCCAACTATGACGGGGAAACCATGAAGAAGGCTGTGGAGATTGCAAAGGAAATTCGGCTTCCTCTGGTGATTAACCAAAACCGCTATTCTATTTTGGATAGAAAGGTGGAGGAAAATGGCTTAAAGGCTGCCGCTAAAGAAGAAGGCATGGGGCTTATTTGCTTCAGTCCCTTGGCCCAGGGGATCCTTTCCAACCGCTATGTGGAGGGAATTCCCGAGGATTCCCGCATGATGAAAGATGGAAGATATTTGCATAAAGAGGATTTTACCGAGGAAAAACGGCAGATGCTTGCAAAGCTTTTAAAGATTGCCGGGGAAAGAGGACAGAGTCTTTCGGAAATGGCATTATCCTGGGTGTTGCGGGACAAGTCCACCACCTCCGTTTTGGTGGGAGTCAGCAAGAAGGAACAGCTTTGGGAAAATGTGAAAGCGCTGGAAAACACCTGCTTTACGGCGGAAGAGGAAGAGGCTATTCGGATGGCTACAGCTCTGTAATCGGAGAAAATCGGGAGAAAAAGGGCACGAAAAACGAAAAAATTGTGCAGTTCGAAGAAGAAAAGAGAGAAAGCTGGACTTTCCTCTTTTTTTTTATTAGAATTTAAAGTTCAGGAGAAGAAACGAAGGAACGGCGAAAAACTCAGGGTTGTTTTGAAAAAATATTGATTTTCTGGAAATAAGGAGAATAAAAATGCCCAAACGGGGAAAGGTCCTTCACAAAGAGGACAGAAAAAATAGTGTCGGTCGCCTGCTTTTCGTAATACTGGCAGTGATTTTACAAATTATATGGTTTTGGTTCTTTCTGTACTATTTGACGGAAAGTTACCTTTGGGCGTCCATTTTTGCCAGAGTCGTTTCTATTGTCATGGTTTTGGGGGTATTTGCCAAGCGAACCAATGCCTCTATTAAGATGACCTGGATTTTTATGATTATGGCTTTTCCGATTTTGGGAATGCTCTTGTATTTTTTGGTATACGGCTCAGGCTTTACAAAAACCATGCGGAAGAGAATCGAAGCGGCGGATGCCATGCTCTTCCCTTATCTGGATCAGTCTCATTTGATTTCGGATCAGCTGAAAAAAGAAAATAAATCCGTGGGAAATCAGTTTGCTTATCTGGAGCGGGGCGGTAAGTTCCCGGTGTATCGAAACACGGAAGTTGTATTTTACAAGGAAGCTTCTTTGGGCTTGGAGGCTCAGTTGGAAGCCCTTTCCCAGGCAAAGAAGTTTATTTTCATGGAATACCATGCCATAGAGGACCGGCAGTCCTTTGGAGAAATCAAGGAGATTCTCCGTAAAAAGGCGGAGGAAGGAGTGGAGGTTCGCCTCTTCTATGATGATGTAGGTTCCATCGGCTTCATTGATCCGAAGTTTGTGCAGGAACTGGAAGAGTGGGGCATTCAGTGTCGTATCTTTAACCCCATTGTCCCCATGGTGAATCTTTTCATGAATAATCGAGACCATAGAAAGATTACCGTTGTGGATGGCCAGATAGGCTTTACCGGAGGCTATAATCTGGCGGATGAATATTTTAATATTCATTCTCCCTACGGCTATTGGAAGGATACGGGCATTCGACTGCGGGGAGAGGCGGTAGGTACTTTAACCCTGCTTTTCCTGGAGATGTGGCATGCCATGGACGATAGTCCTGTGCGGGGGCTTTACAATTATTTGCCGAGACACTGGGATCGTTATACCGGTCAGGGCTATTGCGCGCCCTATGCCTATGCGCCCACTGACGGCCTTCCCTTGGGTGAGGACGTCTATCTGAATATGATTCAGTCCGCCACGGAAAGCATTTACATAACAACTCCCTATCTGATTATTACCGATGAGATGAGCAGGGCTTTGTGTCTTGCGGCAAAGCGAGGGGTAGATGTGCGGATTGTCCTTCCGGGAATCCCGGACAAGGCCTTTGTTTATGCCATCAGCCGGTCTTACTATCCTCGACTCCTGCGGGCAGGAGTCAGAATTTATGAATATACTCCGGGCTTTATGCATTCCAAGCAGATTTTGGTAGACCATGTTATGGCGGCGGTGGGAACCTTTAATTTGGATTATCGTTCCTTCTACCATCATTTTGAAAATGGAGTTCTGCTGTACGAAAGTCCCTGTATCTTCGATATTGCGGACGATTTTCATGAGCTTTTCCGTACTTCTACGGAAGTCAGTCCGGATAAGGGACATAATCGTAGCCTTTTCACCAGAATGAAACAGGGGGCTTTGAGACTGATTGCGCCCTTACTATAATTTGATTAGGCACTTGCTATGATTTGATTGCACCCTTATTATGATTTGAGTAGGCTCTTGCTATGATTTGATTGTGCCCTTGCTTTTTTGAACTTTATCTTTTGCATGCTTCTTTTCGAGGTTTTGGTTTCCGAAGCTTTGGTTTCCGAAGCTTTAAGATGCAAGTTTTTAGATTACTCCCTTAAAAATTTAATATATTTTAAAAGATTTATTTCTGTAAATATGTTAAAATAAGTCTGTTCAATCGACAATTGAAGACAAAGGGAGGAAACAGAATGAAAAAATGTCCGAATTGTGGACAGGAAGTCCAAGACGAGGAGAAGTTTTGTGAGCACTGCGGAGAAAAGCTGGAAGGCGCAGAAACTGTAAGCGCTGAGGCAGGTGCTACCGGTGCTGAAACAAGCGCTGCAGCAGAAAGTAGTGAGCTTGGAGCGAATGCTGATCATGCAGTAAGTGCTGCAACAGCTACAGAAGCTGCTCCTGCAGAGCCAAAGGCAAGCTATACCTATGCACAGACTTTAGAGGAGGCTCCTGCGGGAAAGAAGGGCATGAAGCTTTTAATCCCTGTTGTTGCCGTAATTATTCTTCTTTGCGCAGGCTTTTTTGCCTTTGGAAAGAAGTTATTTTCCGGTGGCGTGGCTTTAAGCACAGAGCAGAAGTTCCTTCATTATCAGGAGAAGTATCTCCAGGATAAGATGGATGCCATGGTGGCCTTAGGCTTTATTAACGAGGATTTAAAGCAGTCTTCCGATATGACCCTTACCGGAGAAATCGAAGGCAGTGACGAAATGAATAAGTATCTGAAGGATTCTCAGATTCAGTTAAAGTATGACATGGATGCGGAGAAGAATTCCTTTATCGTGAATTTAAGTGCCAAGATTATGGGTACAGATTTACTGGAAGGCTTTGCGGATTATCGTGACGGAAAGATCGGTTTTGCGATTCCTGTAGCGGATGAGCACTACTATCGAGGAGATTTAAAGACCATTATGAAGAATCTCACCGAGCAGGATATTGTGGCTCCGGATTTAAAGAAGTCTGCAGAGAACAGAAAGCGTCTGGCAGAGATTTCCAAGAAGTACGGCGATCTTCTTGTCGGCAGCATGAATAAGGATAACTTAACGGTAGAAAAGAAGGAATTCACCTTAGAGAATCTGAAGGAGAAGTATACCGGAGAGGTTTACGTATTTAAGCCCACAGAGGAAGATTTAAAGAATTTCTACGAGAAGCTGGCAGATACGGTAGAAAAGGACAGCGATTTAGAGTCTCTTTTAGAGGATGTTTATGCTACCAGCACCTGGGACAGCGCTTTAGGCATGGGAGATGCAGAAACGCCGAAGGATCAGCTTAGTGAGCTGGCAAAGGAGATTCGTGATAATGCTGCGGATACCGCTAAGCAGCTAGCGGACAATGAATTCCAGTGGCAGATTGCGGTTGTTGACGGAGAATTAAGACAGGTTCTGCTTTCCGCAAAGGATGATTCTTTTTCTCTGGAGATTGCCAAGAAGGGCAAAGAAGTTACCGAGCAGATCAATGTTGTAAGCTCCAGCTCCGAGAATAAGTACTTAAAGAACAGCTACAGTGTAAAGGATAAGATGCTGGAGGGAAGTATTTCCGGCGGAAACGGTGTTCTGGATGTGAAGGCTTTGGAGTATAAGATTGATACCACCAAGCATTCCGCTTTAATGCCTTACGGAACCTATATTGTACTTGATCCTATGGGAATGGGAGCAAAGCTGACCCTTACCGTTTCTGACGGAGAGAAGGACAGCAGCAATCACGAGATTGTGGTAGAAGGCTTAGAGAAATACCAAATGCCCTTTAGCAGTGCGAAGATTAACCTGAACACCACCAAGACCGGTACAGCTACCCTTCCGAAGGAAGAGGAAGTGGATATTTCCAACTACAGCCAGGAGGATTTCGATAAGTTGAGCGAGACTATTGGAAATGGCTTAGTGAAGGTAGCAGCTACTTTACAGGGAGAACTTGCAGGATGATGAAGGAGAGCCTTTGTGAGATAAACAACTTAGGCCTTAGGTATCATAGAGGAGAGAGCACCATATTACAGGGGCTCTCTCTTTCCCTATCCAAAGGAGAAATCATAGGAATTCGTGGGGAAAACGGTGCCGGAAAAAGCAGCCTTTTAAAGGCAATTGCCGGTCTGCTTCCCTATCAGGAGGGAGAAATCCGGATGCCTAAGGAGGTTCGAAAGGGCCTGTCCTACCTGCCCCAGGACCTGTCCCTCTATGACAGCCTGACGGCTTTGGAAAATTTGATTTTTTATGGAAAAATTCAGGGAATACCGGGGAGGCTTTTAAAAACCAGAGGGAACTGGCTTCTGGAGGAGTTGGGACTTTCTCAAAAAAGCCGGGAAAAGCTGTCCGCCCTGTCCGGGGGAATGAAGCGCCGGGTGCATTTGGCATCGGCTCTCATGCTTCGTCCAAGCATTTTGCTTTTGGATGAGCCCACTGTGGGCTGTGATGAGGAATCCTATCACAGGATTCGAGACCTGCTTTTGAAAATGAAGCAGCAGGGCACAGGAATGTTGCTCATCAGCCACGGAAGAGGAGAGTTGGAGGATCTGGCGGATAGAATTTTGACCTTGGAACAGGGAAAGCTAAGAGAGAAGTGTATATCATCGGATTGAAGTCATCCCAAGACTAAGGGGTGAAGATAGAAAAGGACTAAGGGGAGAAGAGAATGAAGGGATTTTTTGCGGCCATTTGGAAGGACGGAAGGTTATTTCTCCGAAAAGGAGGACTGTTTATTTTGCTCTTTCCCCTGCTCCTGTTTCCCCTTTTTGCCTTTTTCTTTCAAGGACAAAGCGGTCAAATGCAGGCCTTTCCGGTGATGGTAATTGATGAAGATCAAACCATTATGTCCAAAACCCTGATTCGGGAAATGGAGAAGGTGGAGCTGTTTTCTACCGTTATCAAGGAAGAGGGAGAAATCGGACAGGAAGGTAGGGAAAAGGCCTTCCAAGAGGGAGTAGTAGGCATTTTACGAATCCCCAAGGATTTCTTTTATACCGCCTATCGCTTTGAGGGGGAGCCGGTAGACTTAAGCTTAAATGCCAATCGGCCTACGGAAAGTCTCCTGTTTCAAAGCATTTTCACCTCCATTATGGAAATTATGGAGAAGGAACAGGAAATCAGTAAAGGGGTTTTTCATGCCTTATATGGAGAAAGTCTTTCCAAACAAGAGGAAGAAAGCCTTTATGAGCATGCTTCGGAAAGATTGCTTACGGCTGTTTTAAAGCGACAGCTTGTCTTTGACGAGGAGGGGCAGAGTAGCCAAGTGGAGAAGGCACTTTCCCTTCGCATCTTTTCCTTTATTTTTTTCTTCCTATTGGCCTTTTGTGCCCTGTCTTCCGTTTTTTCAGTGCCGGAAGAGGAAAAGAAGGGCATTCCCCAACGATTTGTTCTGCTGGGTGGAAAAGGCTTTTTCCTGTCCAAACTCCTCTTTTTATGTCTTTCCGCCCTGCCCCTTTTGCTTCTCTGCTTATTTGCTCTGCAAAAGTCTTTAGACCTTCCTCCGGAACAACTGATGCCGATTGCTTTCATCCTCTGTGTTGAACTCTTGAGTTTCTTCTTTTTCTTCTATCAGTTGTTCCGAATTATGGGAGAGGAAAGCACAGCAAAATTACTGTCCTTTTCCCTGCTCTTTTTGGGAATTCTCTATACCGGAAAGCTGTTCGGAGAGAGCAATGCACCGGAGCTTGTGAAGCGTCTTTCTCCTATTACCGTGAATCGAATGGTCTTGGAGGGAGTCCGGAGAGGGCTTTCCTTCTCTACTTTACTGTCTACTGCCCTTCCTCTGCTTTTATGGGATGCCTTGGCCCTTGCCTTAGGAATACTTTCAGGAATATATTTTAAGCTTAAAACATTTTTTAAGCAAAAAGCATTTTCCCGGAAGCTTCAGAGAGAATCCAAGAGACAAGATGGACAACACGGTCAAGATGGACAACACGGTCAAGATGGACAACACGGTCAAGATGGACAACACGGACAATATAGACCGGATGAACAATATAGACCCGGCGGACAATACAAATCATACGAAAAGTCTGCCCTGCCTTTTCCCTGCTCTTTACTTTCCCTTCGCTTTTCTCTCCTCTTAGGTGGCGGCAGGGGCTTCCTTTTGCTTGTTCTTTTCCTTCTTTCTCTTTTTGCCTATTCCCGGGTTGGGGGAAAAGAGAAGCTTTCGCTTATGCTGGTACGGGAAGATCAGGGAGCCTGGAGTGAAGAATTAATTCAGGAGTTGCAGCAGGAAAAGGGGCTTCAAGTGGAAGTCGTGGAAAATCAGGAAGCGAAAAAGGCTCTTTTGGAGGGAAGTGTAGAGGGGGTACTTTGGATTAAAGAGGGATTTACCGGAGATACGGAGGGAAGAGGAAGCCTACATTACGAAAGCAGTGCGGATTCTCTGGCGGAAATGGGGATTCGGGAAATTGTAGCCGCCCTCAGCAGTACCCTTCGCATGGAGAAGGGCGCTCTTGCCTATGGAGAAAGCCTTTTAGGAAGAAGCCTTAAGGAAACGGAAAAAGAAGCTATAGAAGAGTCTATTGTAAAGAGTAAGAGAACGGAACCCCTGTACCAGATTCAAGAGCTGAAGGGAGAAAGGGGCAGAAGCCTGTTCCAGCCCAAGGGGGAAGCCGTATTAGGCTTTGTCTTGTACTTCTTCCTTTTTTCCTTGGGAACGGCATTGGGAAGAGAAGAAGAAAAAAGGGTCTTCCAAAGAAGCAGAACCTATCCCGCCGGAAGAATACGATATCATCTAAGCGGCATTCTACTCTTTGGCCTTTTGAGCCTGGGATTTTTCCTTGTGCTGGAAGGCAGAACTATTTTGGGAATAGAAAAAGAAGGAGGTTTACGCCTTGCGGTACTCTACAAGGATTTGCTCCTTCCCCTACTATGTACCCTGGGATTTTCCTTCTTCCTTTACAGCTTTGCCAGAAGACTATCCTACTCCGTTTTTGGAGCGGAAATGGCAGGAGGCCTGTCCTTAAGTCTCGGCCTGCTATTCAGCTTCCTGGGGGGAAGCTTTATAGATTTTTCCTCCTTAAGCAATATCCCAAGCTTTATTCCCTACCTCTCCCCCATAGGGATTTATCAAATGGGAATGGAAGGACAGCTCCTCCCCATGGGGATGCTGGTATTATTCAGTGTCTTACTGTTGTAAAAGGGGCTGTAAAAATCAAAATAGCTTTCTAAGCAATATAGGTCTGAATCGAGGCACGCTCTCGCTAGCTTCGCCTTCGTAGTGAGGGACTGTAACTATTTAAGAATAAGCTCCTATGCAGTATAGACATGTAATCGGGCACGCTCCCGCTAACTTCGCCTTCGTAGCAGTACTAACTTCAAGCTTCGCTTTAGCTTGCTTTCAGTAAGTACTGACGGGCTCAGATTGCCCTCTTTCATGTCTATACTGCATCTGTCGCTTCAATTATTGATTTTTACAGTCCCTCCCTTCGCCGGCTTTCGGTAAGTTTCGACGGGCACAGATTGCCCCTATTATAGACTACACTGCATCATTCGCTGCAATTATTGATTATTGCGGTCCTTCACTTCGCCGGCTTTCGGTAAGTTTCGACGGGCTCAGATTGCCCCTATTATAGACTACACTGCATCAATCAGTTCAATTATTGATATTTTGCAGTCCTTCACTTTGCCGGCTTTCGGTAAGTTTCGCTGGACTCAGATTGCCCCTATTATAGACCCACGCTGTATCAATCGTTTCAATTATTGATTTTTACAGTCCTTCCCTTCACCGATCTTTCGCAAGTATCAATCTCAGACTGCCCCGAATTCAGACCTATATTGTCGAAAATTGCTTTATTTTTCACAGCCCCATCCATCCGCCCTGAAGCGTAATAGGTCTGAAACATGGATAATCCGAGCCATAACAGCCAGAACAGAATAGGGCTGAAACATGGGTAATCCGAGTCATACAGTCTGAAGCAGAATAGGCTTGAACTCGGGGGAGTCTGAGTCAAACAGCCTGAAGCAGAATAGGCCTGAAATAGAGGGGATTGATTCATAACAGCCTGAACAGGATAGGTCTGAATAGGGGTAGTCTGAGCCCGTCGGTACTTGCGAAAAACAAGAGAAACGCAGTTTTTCGCTTAGTATCCGCTACGTGGCGAGGCTAGCGAGAGCGTGCCCCCTTTCAAACCTATCCTGCTTCAGGCGCATACTCCAATTTCTTTTCAGCCCTATCCTGTTTCAGCCCTATTTCCCCTGCTCCAGCTGCCAAATCTTCCACAGCCCCTTCAGCAGCAGGTTGTCATCTACAATCATCTTATGTTTGCAATAAGGGCAAATCAGGTGGGCTAGGCCTCCTGTGGCAATTACGCTACCCTCCTCCTGCAGTTCTTCCTGAAAATGCTCCACGATACCGTCTAAGGAGCCCGCGGTGCCGTAAATGATGCCTGCCCGCATCGCATCCACCGTGTCGGTGGAAATCAAGGTCTTGGCAGGAGCCACATCGATACTGGGAAGCAAAGAGGTTTCCTTGGCCAGGGCATTCATGGAGATGCCCACTCCGGGAAGAATTACGCCTCCCATAAAGACACCCTCTTTATTCACCACCGTAATAGTGGTGGCGGTGCCCATATCAATAATAATGGCGGGGAGAGGATAATTGTTTTTCGCCCCTACGGCGGAGATAATCAAATCCGGAGCCACACCGCTGGGATCTGCCATGGCAAAGCTCATATTCATGGGGCTATTGCTGTTGACCACCACACATTTTCCCTTGCAGAGAAGCTCCATAGCCTTCTGATAAGAGGTGGTCAGCTCCGGCACAACGGAGGAAAGGATGGAGCCCTCCAAGCCCTGCAAATCAATCTCTAAAAGCTGACAGATTTGGGCAATATCTGCGGCATATTCATAGCTGGTTTTTCTCCGGCTACTCTCCATACGGAAAATTTTCTGAATTTCTCCCTCTTCCGTAATTGTTCCGAAAACAGTATGGGTATTTCCGCAATCAATGGCTAAAATCATTTTCTCTCCTTATACGGCAAGCTCTTGCTTTACAAAACGAAGGTTTCGTAAAATACGGGCTAAAACGGGAACCAGCACCAGATTCACTAAGAATTCCGTGGTGAAATTAATTCCCAGAATACTGAAAAGAAGGAAGTCTACTATCTTATCCTGCCCATTGGCCCAAAGCACCAGGGTATCTTGGAAGAAGAGAAGAAGCCCCATGATGAAAATGCCGGTATTCACCACAGGAGCGATTCCTGCGGCTAAAAATAGCGATAGAGTGGCATTCTTTTTGGCAAGACTTCTGGCCACCAGTCCGGACAGATAGCCGGCCGCGGTACTTTTAATCATACAAAGAGCCAGGGTAATGACGGGCTTTTGGGAGAAGAGCATAAAGCCCCCCGCGTCATTTCCGGAAATTACGGAAATGCAAACCAAAAAGCCGAAGAGTCCCCCCAAAAAGGCGGCACTTAGTGGACCGTAAAGGACAGCTCCCAAAATAATGGGAACCAAAGTTAAGGTTATGTTAAAGGGGCCCAGCTTAAGACTTCCCAGTAATAACTGTAGGGCCAAAACCAAAGCGGCAAGAATGGCCGTTCCAACAAGGTTTCGCACAAAATTTTGATTTTTCATGAAAGCTCCTTTCCATATAATAAAAACCGGGGAAATTATGGCATGAATAGCGAAAAATTTCAAGAAAATTAAAAGTCTCCGGGGCAATGTATTGCATTCCAAGCATGGATTTTGTAAAATGAGAAAGAACTTTGTTAAACGAATCAATTATTTAATACTTTTTAGAAAGAACTATTTTTTAAGTTTTTATAGAATGTTTCTAATATTTCCAAGTTTGCCTCGCGAAAGATTTTCTTACAATGCGTCCTCCGCACTGGTGTAAAACAGGAGGATAGGCTATATTGGGGATAAGAGAAGAAGATAAAGTGCCCAATTCTACGCTTTTTTCTGCCGGAGTTGGAAAAGAAATAGCAATTAAAGGAGAAGAAAAGCAGGAATGTTGGAAAGAATAGGACAGGAAATGGGCTTGCCCCTTTTATTTACTGCGATTTTATTGTATTACGCCGTTAAACTGTTGGTTTTTAAAGATGTGGAGAGTATTCGTCCCAAGGGACGTCCTCCTGTACGGGATCGGGAAGCTTATAGTAAAGAGGCGGGAGTTTTGATTCTGATATTCGCAGGTATTTCTCTGTTGTCTTCCATATTGATGATTGTTCATCCTCTCTTAGGTATCGGACTGATTGTTTTGGGCACCCTGGTGATGGCTGTACGATTTAGAACCTTAGAAGAGAAATATGTTGGAGATAAACACTAATGAAAAAATATTCCGTGTTATTAGTAGATGATGAAGAGGATGTAGTGGAGGCCATAGTCCAAAAGATTGACTGGGATCGCCTCGGCTATTCTCTGGCCGGTTATGCCAAAAACGGTTTGGAAGCTTTGGAAATAGCGGAAGAAAAGCAAATCGATGTGGTACTTACCGATATCAAGATGCCCTATATGGACGGATTAACTCTTTCCCATCGTCTGAAGGAGTTGTATCCCTCTATTAAGATTATCATTTTTTCCGGCTTTGACGAGTTCGAGTATGCCAAGGAAGCCATCCGTTTGGAGGCTGAGGAATATATGTTAAAGCCTGTGGACGCGGGAGAACTGTCCAGGGTATTCCAGAAGGTGCATGAGGCTCTGGATCAGGAATTTGATGAAAAGCAAAGCATTCATCGCTTGAAAAATTACTATTTGGAAAGCCTTCCAATTTTGCAGGAAAGCTTATATACCTCTTTAATCGAGGGAACCCTGCCCCAGCAGGATCTGGAAAGCACACTGTTGGATTATCAGATTTCCCTTCCCGGAAAATATTTTGCGGTGGTTATCCTGCATAACAGCCTGAGCCTGTCTCCGGAGGGAATTAATCCTCTGTTGATTACCATGTCCATTAGGAAGCTGGCGGAGGAACGACTGCAAAAGCACTGGCGTCCTTGCTTTTTTACCTATTTGGGAAATACGCTTTTCATTGCCCAGATGGATAAGGAATCGGACAGCCTAAAGCTTACGGATGATTGTGAAATCCTCTGTCGAATGGCCAGACATATTTGTAAGGCGACGGTGACAGCCGGAATCGGAAAAACCGTATCCAATTTAATGGATCTGCCTCTTTCCTATCTTGGTGCCAGAGATGCGGTGGCATACCGAGTGCTTTACGGTAGAGGAAAAGCCATTGCCATCAGTGAAATCGGCTTAGAAGGAAAAGAAGAACATAAGGTCAATAAAGAAATCATTGATGAGGAACGGCTTTTGGATATTTATCGAAGCATCCGGATGTCCTCGGAAGAGGAGCTGGACAAATGCATTGACCTCTATATCGAGAACAGTCGTTTGGATTCGCCTTCTTTGCAGGAATACCATTTCTTCTTAATGGATTTGGTGACCAATATGCATAAGTTCCTTTTGGCCAATCAGGTGGATACCGGATTGATTTTTCCGAAGGAAGAGGATGTGTACCAGAAGGTACAACAGTTCAGTCTGGCAGAACTTTCTCAGTGGATGAAGGAGATTTGCAAGAAAATGCAGATTATCATTCAGGAGATGCGAAGCGATAAGACCAAGTCCTTTGTTAAGAAGGCGGTGGAGCATGTGCACAGCCATTACATGGATAAGGACTTGACGGTGGAGGCTCTTTCTCAGGAGCTCCATGTATCGGCTGCTTATTTTTCCACAGTCTTTAAACGGGAAACCGGAAAAAGCTTTATCAACTACCTTACGGATTATCGTATGGAAAAGGCTCTCCGCCTTTTGATGGAAGAGGAGGAGAAGACCTATATTATTGCCGAGGCGGTAGGGTACTCGGATCCGAATTACTTCAGCTATGCCTTTAAGAAGAAGTTCGGGATGTCTCCGTCAAAATATAAATCCAACAGTAAGGGGAAAGAAGGACTGTAGAATCCTTCTAAGTATAGGGGAGGTGGATTTCCTTGGAGAAAAAACGTCTCAAAAAAAATCTATTGTCTGATGTTTTTTTGCAAAAGGGAGTCTCCGTCCCCTTTTCTATTACTTCACCCCTTCGTTCCTTTCATAATATGCTCTTAATGAGCTTTATGATTTTCTCCATCTTTCTGATTCTTTTTCTGTCTATCGTACTTTATACGCAGTTTTCTATACGTTTCCGTATTAATCAGGAGAATCAATCCGAGCAGCTTTTAAAGCAGGGAAGTATTCAATTGGAGGAATACCTTCTTAGCATGCGCAGAATTTCCGATGCCCTTTATTACAATGTGGTTAAGGGCACGGATGTGGATTATACCAAGCTGAATCAGGAAATGAATCTTCTGTATGAAGCCCATAGGGACAGTCTGGTTTCCGTTGCCCTTTTTTCCGCCCAGGGAAAATACATTGCGGCGGTACCCATTTCCGCAGAGAAGAAAAATCGAAAGGTAACGGAACAGGATTGGTATCGGGAGGCGGTACAGCAGGTGGAAAACCTGCATTTTTCTCTGCCCCATGTGCAGAATCTTTTTGACGACCCTTCCTACCGTACCCGCTGGGTCATTTCTTTGAGTCGAGTGGTGGAACTTAACTTTGACGGCAGAAGCGACAGCGGTGTGCTTTTGGTAGACATGGATTACAACATGATTGAGCGAATGATGGAAAAGCTGAATCAGGTTAACGGAAAACGATATTTTTATCTCTGTGATAAGAGGGGAAAACTGATTTATCATCCCAAGATTCGTGAAATCTACCGAGGCCATGCCAAGGAGGATACGGAGCTTGCCGTCGCGCAGGAAGACGGCATCCACCGTCTGAAAAGTGACGGGAAGGAAAAAACCATTGTAGTGGACACCATCGGCTATACCGGTTGGAAGCTGGTGTCCGTTTTGGAAGAGGGAAGTAACGTTTTTGCTACCGGAGGAATGCTGTACTATGTTTTCATCGTTATTTCCGTAACCCTTCTGATTGCCCTTGTCATGAACCAAGTTATTTCTCTGAGGCTTTCCTACCCCATCCGTAAGTTAAATGAAGATTTAGGCAATATGGGAGTGAAGCGCCCCACCATGGAGGAAATTTCCTCCTATGGAAGCACGGAAATTGTCCATCTGGGAGAAAGCCTCCTGCAATCCCTGCAAAGAATCGATGAACTGACGGAAGAGAGAATCCGGCAGCAGGAGGAAAAAAGACAGAGTGAGATGGATGCTTTGCAATCCCAGATTAACCCCCATTTCCTCTACAATACCTTGGAATCCATGGTGTGGATGATTGAAAGCGGAAAACGGGAAGATGCGGTGTTTATGGTGACTCAGCTGGCCAGCTTTTTCCGAATTTCCCTCTCCGCCGGAAAGAACATTATCCCTCTCTCCCAGGAGATTCAGCACGCGAAAAACTACATGAATATTCAAAAAATCCGTTTTAAGAATAAGTTTACGGTGGATTTTGATGTGGAGGAAGAGGTGCTGTCCTGTCTTACCGTAAAATTGATTTTACAGCCCATTCTGGAAAATGCCATCTACCACGGCATGGAGGGAATGGATGAGGACGGAGAAATCCTGGTCAGCGGAAGGATTCTGGAAGAAGAGGACGGCAGACGTACCGTACTGCTTTCCGTGAAGGACAACGGCTTCGGGATGACCGAGGATAAGGCCAGAGCCCTGCTGGAAAAGACGGAAAGTGATTATTCCAGCTTCTCCAGTCAGAAAAAACGAGGCTCCGGCGTAGGCGTAATCAATGTGCATCGCCGCATCCAGCTTCGTTTCGGCTCTATTTACGGTCTGAGAGTGATTAGCGCCCCGGATGAGGGAACGGATGTGCAGGTGCTTTTACCGGCTATTCCCTTTACGGAAGAAAATCAAAAGAGTCTGGAGCACGGAAACATGCATCATAGTACGGAGCATTTTCATAGCGGCGCACAAGAGGGGGAGAAGGCATGAAAGAAAACAGCATATTTACCACCGGCCTTTTTGTGGTAGCCCTGCTTCTCCTGTTTTTGTCCGTGGGAAGGCTCTTAGGAGATAATGATCCGGAGCGTTTTAAGATTTCCGTGGTGGTGGATCATAGCAATTCCGATGTATGGTCCGGCTTTAAGATGGGGCTCACCGCCGCAGGACGAGCCTACAACATGGAATACAACTTTGTTTCCACCGATCGACTGGTTTCCATTCAGCAGGAAAATATCAGTATGCAAAGGGAGATTCAAAGCGGAGCGGACGGCATCATCGCGGAGCTTAGAGCTACGGAGGGAACCGGAAGCCTTTTAAATGCTTTGGGAAAAAATGCGGAGATTATGCTGGTGGATTCCGAGAAGGAAACGACGGAACCCGGCTTAAACATTTCTTCTATCAATGTGGAGGAGGAAGCGCTGGGGAAGGCCCTGGCGGAACAGGTTTTACATTCCACCCTGCACAAGGAGAAAAAACGCATCGGCATTCTGGCGGGAAACCAGAATAAGGGCAATATGCAAAGAAGACTGAAGAGTCTTATTTCGGTATTGGAGGCCGGGGGACAGGAAATCGCCTGGGTGCTTCCGGATACGGGAAAAATCCAGGAGGATATGGTAAAGGCCAATCATAAGAGAAGTGTGGATTTGATTGTGGCTTTGGAAAATGACAGTCTGGAAATGGCATCCCGCTATTTGAAGGAAACCGGTAGACGTTACGTGGAGCTTTACGGCGTAGGAAATTCCCGGGAGGTGGTTTATGCCTTGGACACGGGAATTATCCGTTGTCTGGCGGTTATTGACCAGTACACCATGGCCTATTATGCTATGGAGGACCTGTGGTATAAGCTTTCTAAAAAGCGAAATACAACAGAGGATAGGGTAGTGAATTTTTATATGGTTACGGGTGAAAATATGTATAGTGAGGAAATAGAACGAATCCTCTTCCCCACCGGAGACTAAAAGAAACATCTAAAGAAATATTTGAAGAAATATCCAAGGGAATATCTGAAGAAGTATCCAAGGAAGTATCTGAAGAAATATCTAAAGCGGCAAGGCATAAAAATGGAGAAGGAGTGCCCCTGAAGGAAAACTTTCTGTAGGGGTAGAAGAAAAGCATGAAATTGGCGGACAAAGCGGATTACAGCAGGAAAGAAAAAGAACAGTTGACAATCTTGGGAAGATTTCAAGGGAACAGCTTAAGGAAAGGCATGGCGGTTTGCCTTTCCCTGTCTTTATGTTTGCTTCCCCTTCTTTCCGCCTGTCAAAGGAAGGAAGAAAGAAGGGAAAAGAAAAAGCTTCAAATCGGCGTTACGATTTATGATAATTACGATACCTTTCTGTCCGGATATATGACGGCCTTTGAGAAGGAAATCAGTAAAAAAAGGGCGGAAGGAGTAGAAATAGGCCTGTTTCGCTATAATGCGGCCGGAAGTCAGGCTCTGCAAAACGAACAGGTGGAGGAAATGCTGGAGAAGGACTGTGACGTTCTTTGTGTGAATCTGGTGGACAGAACCGCTCCTTCGGAAATTATCGATATGGCGAAAAAGAAGAATGTTCCCATCATTTTCTTTAACAGAGAATTGGTGGATGAAGACTTGGCCCAATGGAATCAGTTGTATTACATCGGGGCGGATGCCAAGCAATCCGGCATTTTGCAGGGAGAAATGGCGGCTGAAGATATTCTTTCCGAGGAACCGGAAAAACCTACGCCGGAGGTGCCTCTTGCCTCACCGGAAGATGCGGAGGAAGTGGAAAGAAGAATGGCGGCAAGCCGAAAGCAGATGACCGGAGCCGCAGTGCTGGGAGAAAGTAGAGAGCCTGTAAGGGAGGAAAGCGGAGAAGCGGTATTAGGGGAAAGTAGAGAGTCCGTACCGGAAGAAAAGCAAGAAGCGGTTTCGGAGGAGTCTTCCGAAAAGAGCCAAGATAAGGCCGGAAATGCCGAGGAAATTAAAGACTTTGTTCTGCAAAAAAGTCGGGAGGATTTGGATATCCTGGAACGAGAGGCTTCTTCAGAAGACACGCAGACAAGCACAGAGGAAGGCACGGAGAAGAAAGCGCTGATTCTGTCCCCCCGAGTGGATAAAAACGGAGACGGAGTGATTCAATATTTGATGTTTGAGGGAGAAGCCGGCCATCAGGATGCCATTGTCCGGACAGAGTATTCTGTAAACACTTTGATGCAGCAGGGAATTCCTATGGAAAAGCTGTCCTATGCCATTGCCAACTGGAGCCGGGCAGAAGCCCAGAGTAAGATGATGCAATTTTATCCGGAGTTTCAGGATCGGATTGAATTGATTCTTTCCAACAATGACGATATGGCCTTAGGGGTTTTAGATGCCTATGACAAAATCGGTTTGCCTAAGGATAAAAGACCTTTTATTTACGGAATAGACGGTACTACCGTGGGATTAGAGGCGGTAAAAAAGGGAAATTTGATGGGAACGGTGTATAATGATGAACAAGGTCAGGCCAAGGCCTTGTTTCAGCTTGCCTATCGTCTCGCTACCGGAAAAAAAGGCCCGGAAGACGAAGGAGAAAATAAAAAGATTATACGCTTGCCTTATCAAAAAGTACGAAGAGAAGACAGCCAGCGCTTGTTAGAGGAGAAGGAGAAGAAGTAAATGGAGGAAGCACTCATGGAAGAAATCGAACAAGGAACAAAGGAAGAATTTATAGAGGAAGCTGATAAAGAAACTGGGGAAGAAAGCAAAAATAAAAACAGTAAAGTGGCTTCGGGAAAGCAGCCCGGAAGAGAAAATGCGAAGAATTCTATAGACTACGGGATTAGCGGAATTCCCCTATGTATTCTGCTTCTTCTGTGCTTTGCATTTTTTCTGTTTCCGGAACATTCCAATCAGATATTATCCTCCATTCGAGGCTTTTTGGGGCGGGAGTTTTCCGTTTACTATCTGGGAATCGGCCTTTTTATTTTCTTACTCTCCTTTTATATCGCCTTTTCGCCCTTAGGCAATATTGTTCTGGGAGAACCTGACGAAAAGCCGAAATACTCCTTTTTTACCTGGGGAAGTATGATGTTTACCGCAGGACTTGCAGCGGATATTCTCTTTTATTCCTTCGGAGAATGGATTCTCTATGCCAATGATCCCTATGTCCAATCCCTGGGAAAGCTATCGGATTGGAGCAGTATTTACACCCTTTTCCACTGGGGCCCCATACCCTGGGGATTTTATCTGGTGCTGGCGGCGGCCTTCGGCTTTATGCTTCATGTACGGAAAAGAAGCAGGCAAAAATATTCGGAAGCCTGCAGAGCAATTTTAGGAAAGCACACCGACGGTCTGGCGGGAAGAGGGATTGATTTACTGGCGGTTTTTGCCCTCCTTGCAGGAACAGCCACCACCTTTTCGGTAGCTACTCCCCTGATGTCGGAAATCATTAAAAAGCTCCTCCCCAACGGGCTGTCCACCAGAGAGCTTACCTTAATCATATTGATTGCCACCTGTGTGGTTTATACCTTTGCGGTATTGAAGGGGATGGACGGCGTTTCCTTTTTGGCAAAGCTTTGTACCTGGCTGTTTTATGCCCTGCTTTTATACATTTTCTTCGGAAGCGGTGTAGGCTCCTTTATTGTAAAAAATGGAATGAATGCTCTGGGAAAGATGGTAGAGCACTTTTTCTCCATGGCTACCTATACGGATCCTTTAGGGGAAAATCATTTTCCGGAAAACTGGACGATTTTCTACTGGGCCTATTGGATGGTGTGGTGCGTGGCTTCCCCCTTCTTTATCGGAAGTATCAGCCGGGGAAGAACCATACGACAAACCATTATGGGAGGATACATTTTCGGTATCGGCAGTACCTATGTAAGCTTCATTGTTTTAGGGAATTTCACCCTGTCCCTGGAGGTTTTCCATAAATTGCCGGTGTTACAGCTCTATCAGGAGAACGGTTCCCTCTATCTTACGGTGGTGAAAATGTTGGAAACCCTGCCTCTTCCCGGATTGGTATTCATCCTGCTTCTTCTGACCATGATTGCCTTTTACGCCACATCCTTTGACTCCATCGCATTGGTGGCGGCGCAGTATAGCTATAAGAGCCTTCCGGAGGGGCAGGAGCCATCCCGAAAGGTACAGGGATTCTGGGCGATTTTATTGATTTTACTGCCTTTGGCACTAGTCTTTTCAGAAAGTTCTATGGTAAACTTGCAGTCTGTCTCCATCATTGCGGCATTTCCCATCGGACTGGTGATTTTACTGATCAGTCTAAGCTTTTTAAAGGATGCGAAGACTTATCTTTTGGAATTGGAAGAGCGGAGCAAGGGGGAGAAGAGGGAAATAGATAAAGGAGTTAGGAAGGAATAGCAGTAGATGTTTCAAGGCTTTTTTAATTATGATAATGATGTTTGGCGGTTTGTAGGCCGATTGGCGGATATGATGGTTTTGAATCTTTTGTGGATTCTGTTTTCTCTGCCCATTGTAACTCTGGGAGCGTCTACAACGGCTTTATATTACTGTACCATTAAGATTGTGCACGAGGAGGATCGAGGCAATTTCAGGATGTTTATGCATTCCTTTAAACAGAATTTAAAGGAGGGCATCATTCTCTGGATGATTTTACTGCCGATTTTGGTGATTCTTCTCTTGGATCATCGCTTTTTTTCCATGATATTTGCCAATAACACGGCATTACGCTTCCTTTTCCGGGGGATTACGGATGCGTTACTTTTGCTGTGGCTATTTGTTTTTCTCTACGTCTGGCCCCTGCTTTCCCGCTTTGATAATACCTGGCAAAGAACCTTGATTCATGCCTTACTCATGTCCATCCGCCATCTTCCCTATACCCTTGGCATGATTGCTGCGGATGTATTGTTGGTTGTGGGAAGCTATTTTTTGATTTTATTTATGCCAATGTTTACGCCGGTATTTTTTGTTTTAGGCTACCCTCTGATTGCCTGGATGAATTCCGCCTTTTTTAAGCGGATTTTCCGACTCTATGAAAAAAAGGTGGAAGTAAGGGATCCCTTTGAAGAGAGAGTTTACGGAAAGAGGGGAAAAGAAACAGAATCTGCTAAAGAAGCGGAAAAATAAAAAGAATCTGCTGAAGAATCGGAAAAAATAAAAGGTTTCTCTTATTTCTCCTATAAAAGGGAGGAGGCCGGAGCGTCCTTACGGAAGCTCCGGCCGAGTATTATGAAAAAAATCTTATTTAGTGGATAACGAGCACTTCGTTATCTGTAATGCAGTATAGAAGTCAAGAGTGAATAAACTATGTTTATGCTGTAAACATTGTGCTAACAAAATATGAACGAAGCATGAATGAGGAGAAGAAATGTTATTACAAAGTGAAGTGAAGGAAGAAAGGAACCCTTTTTCGGATTGGCCCAAAAGCTTTTACGAGGAAAGGGATGTGGTCAAGCGCTTTGCCCTGGTGATTGAAAAAATCAAAAGGACAGAGGATATGGAGGAAAAGCTTGTAGAAGGAAAACGCCTGGAAACCCTTCGCTTTCGTTATCCTATTTTGCAAAAGGAAAATTTGGACAAGTTTGTAGAAACACAAAGGGGAAAGCCTTTGCAGATTAAAGACAACTTTATGGCGGCCTGGATGGAAATCCTAATTTCCGGACGAACCGGCATTTCCTTTTGGAATAAAAAGAAAATGCAGAAATGGGTGTCTCAGCAGTTGGACAACTTTCATTTGCCGGAAAAGAAGACCGGGGAAGAACGGAAGAGAGAGGATATTCCCTTAAGTGATGCGGCTATCGTAAATCTTACCCTGCAAAATCTGGATATTCCGGAGATACCGGAGGGACAAAGCCTGGAAAGCACCATGCTGGCCTTCGCCAAAAGTCCGGAGACTCTGGCTTTGGAACAGATGTTACTTAAACTGGAATGGAAGGCCTTTGCCAAGTTTTGGATGGAAACCTGTATCAAGGACAAGAGCTATTCCTCCACGGTTTTCGGCCTCGTGCGAATGAAGGATGAGACCTTGGCCAAAAAGCTGGCCCAGGAAATCGGGGATGTCTGTGTCTTCATCCCCAGAGCTTTGGGGCTTGAGGAGCGGGCGGTACCCCTTAGAAATGCGGTGGTGAAGGCCTATGAGGAAATGATTTATCAGGGCAGAAGCTACTGGGATGAATTGATGGCGGAGAATAAAGCCTAGCAAAAGTAGGGGCAGAAGATGCCGGAGAATAAAGCCTAGCAAAAGTAGGAGCAGAAGATGCCGGAGAATAAAGCCTAACAAAAGTAGGAACAGAAGATGCCGGGGAAGTAAAGGAGAAAAAGCGATGATCAAGAAGGCTGTAATATTTGATGCGGATGGAACCCTGTGGGACAGTGTGGATCTGGTGGCAAAGGCTTTTAGCATAAAATTACAGGATTTTCCGGAGACGAAGGGAATCAGGATTTCTCGAGAGGATCTTCTGCCTTTAATGGGGAAAACCATGGATCAGTTTGCAAAAAGCCTGATTCCTCAGGTAGAAGGAAAGAGGGGAGAAGAGATTCTTGCCCACTGCATGCAATTTGAAAATTTATATTTGAGTGAGAATAAGGTACAATTCTATCCCCATCTTGAAGAGTGCATTGCGGCATTGAAAGCGGCGGAGATTGGCCGCTATATCGTTTCCAACTGTCAGTTAGGCTATATTGATGCGGTGCTGTATGGAGAGAAGTTCAGTCTGGGAAAGACAGGGGACTTTTTGGATATGGAATGTTACGGAAGCAACGGGAAAAAGAAGGCGGAAAATATCCGGATTTTGATGGAGAGAAACCACTTAAAACCGGAGGATTGCGTGTATCTTGGAGACACCGCTTTAGACTTTAGCTCCGCAACAGAGGCGGGAATTGCTTTTATCCATGCTTCCTATGGCTTTGGACAGGTGGAGGGAGCGGAGAGAAGTATTTCCGATTTATCGGAGTTGATTCACGTATTACCATTTTCCCTCTAAAAATTCTTTGGTTTCGGGCCGCTCAGGATGAGCAAAAAATGCTTCCTTTTCGCCCCTTTCCCAAAGCTCTCCTTCGTGGAAGAAGCTCCTTCTGCCTTGCTTTCTCCCTCTTTTGCAGTAGTGCTTTCTGCCGCAGTTTCCTTGTCACTTGTTGCCGCAGTGGTGGAAGCCGTGCTTCCCTTTGCACCGCAGGCTACCAGAGAAGAAGCCAGAAGAAGGCCGCCGAGTAATAAAGATAGTTGTTTTTTCATCATTTTCCTCCCATGGAATTAAAAGAATCCATATTCTAAGCATGAATCTAAGGATTTCAAGCCAAAGAATATGTCGTAGAAACAGTAGTATTATGGATAAGATTAGGGAGTAGGTCAAGGGCTGAAAGATGGATAAGATTGAGGACTAGGTCAGGTGCAGAAAAGCTTGATAAAAAAGAGGAATATTATGAAACGACAGACTCGGAATAATGGAATAATATTTGGCAATATGATACTATGGAGCCATCTTTAGCAAAGGAGGAATTCACATGTCTAAGGTGAAAAAAGACACAATCGAAGCAAAAGGTTTTGCTATTCAAATTTATACTGAAGACTTTAAAAACGACTATATAAGTCTAACGGATATTGCTAAGTATAAAAATACTGATGATCCGAGGTTTGTTATTCAGAACTGGATGAGAAACAGAAATACGTTGGAATTTATTGGGCTATGGGAAGTTCTGAACAATGAAAATTTTAACCGTGTGCAATTCGACACGTTTAGAAATGAGGCAGGACTGAATAGATTTACAATGACACCACAAAAATGGATTGATTCTACAAATGCTATTGGCATAATTTCAAAGTCCGGAAGATATGGCGGAACATATGCACATTATGATCTTGCGATGGAGTTCGCTTCATGGATTTCACCAGAATTTAAGCTTTACATTATCCAAGACTATAAAAGGCTTAAGTCAGATGAAAATTCTAAGCTATCATTAGGTTGGAATCTTAATCGAGAAATTTCTAAGATTAACTATAAAATTCATACAGATGCAATCAAAGAATATCTCTTAAAGGATCTTACCAACGAGCAGTTATCTTATAAATACGCAAGTGAAGCGGATATGCTAAATGTTGCCTTATTTAACAAAAGAGCAAAACAGTGGCGTGAAGAGAATCCGGACCTAAAAGGAAATATGAGAGACTATGCGAGTTTAAATGAATTATTGGTACTTGCCAATATGGAAAGCTACAATGCAATTCTTATCGGAAAAGGCATGGATCAAAAAGAAAGAATGATAGAGCTAAGGAAGCTTGCAAGAACTCAGCTGATGTCAATTGAAAAGTTGAACAATACAGGAATTAAGAGTTTAGAGAATAAGGTCAAAGAAATAGATTAGAAATCTATAAAAATTCTGGTAAATCCATGCTTATACTTTAGAGCAATGAGAATATACAATATACTCCTGCTCGTCTTCCATTTCATATTCATTTTATATCCCTTTTATATCCCTTGTAGCATACTCATAGAAACGGCATCTTCAAAATTCATATTTTCAGAAAAAGTTTTTTCTTTTTTAAGTTTTTTCCTGTGGCACGAAAGGGTATACTGATAAAGTAGCTTTGAGGAGGAAATATTATGAGAAAAAATCAATTCACAGGAGCTTGTCTTGTAACGACACTCTGTTTAGGACTTGGACTTGCAGGCTGTCAGAATAAAGCAGCTACAGAGCAGAAGTCTTCCGTGGCAGTTAGTGAAAGTATAGATGCACAGAGCCTTGCGGTAAGTCCGGAAGATGCCGGTGTGTCCGTAAATATGGACAGCAATGGAGACAGCTTTAAGCCGGCAGACTATACTTTGCCGGTAAAGGATGAGTATATCTATGAATATCTGGGCTTAAAATTCAAGCTTTCCGAGAAGATTAGGGAAGCCATGAAGGCAAAAGACATCGTGATGTTGGACGATCAAAGCCCCATAGATCAGGAGCTTAAGTACGGATTGTTGAGCTTTAGTAAACTTACAGAAGAGCAGAAAAATGCGGAAGTCGGTAAGATGGGAGACGGTTACGAAAAGTGGCAGGAGAGTCTGGAAAGAATCGGCACCATCGGAATGTTTGAAAAGAGTATTTCCGAGGAAGAAATCGGAAAGATTACAAAATGCGATAGTCATACCAAGCTGGGAGAGTCCAAAGACGGAAAATACAGCTATTATCTTAGTGTAAATAGCACAGCGGATGCAGAGACGATAGAGGAATTGAAACAGACGACCGTAGAAATTACGGAGAAAAAAGAACGTCCGGAAAACGGCTTTGTTTTGTCCGAAAAGTCTGACTTGGAAAATACCATGGCTTTTTCCACCGATTCCCAAAATGCAGCTACTGACTTAAGCAATCTTCAGACGATGGATATTGACGGAAAAGAATTCAGTGGAAAGGATTTTTCCGACTATGACCTTACCATGGTCAATGTTTTTGCCACCTGGTGCAGTCCCTGTGTGCAGGAAATTCCGGACCTTGCGGAAATTCAGAAGGAAATGAAGGGGAAGGGTGTCAATATCGTTGGGGTGGTAACGGACACGGTGGACCAGACCGGAGAAAATCAGGAGGCTTTGGAGAAAGCGAAGCTGATTCGGGAAAGAAGTAAGGCGGAGTATCCCTTCTTAATTCCGGATAAGAGCAATTTCAACGGCAGACTCAGCGGGATTCAGGCCTTTCCGGAGACCTTCTTTGTGGATAAGAAGGGACAGATTGTAGGAGAGACCTATTCCGGTTCCCACAATAAGAAGGCTTGGATGGAAATCATTGAAAAGGAATTGGCGAAAGTAAAGCGGTAAAATGCGAACTCTTAAAGGAACTTTAAAAGCTATAGAAGCTATGCGAAAAGCCATGGTTTTGACAAGTTGTATTAAAGAAATGGTGAAATATGAAACAGAAAATTTTAAAGTCCCGGCTGACTTCCCTGATTCTCCTTTGCATGGGTATCGCCATGATCTATGTGGGAGTTCATCGGGGAGAGGCACTGGTGGTAATGAACAAGGCAATCAAAGTATGTATGGAGTGTATCGGCATTGGATAAGTTAAAAGAATTCATCAACGGAAAATCAAAAAAAGATAAATATAAAGCAAGAAACAATGTACGACACATCTTCCAATCCTTTTGGTTTTTGGTGACCAACTCCTTCTTTGAGGGATTTAAAACAGGAAAAATCTATAGTGGAGAATTAAAGAAGCTTTGCGTTCCCGGAATGAATTGCTACTCCTGTCCGGGAGCCAAGGGCTCATGCCCCATCGGTGCCCTCCAGGCGGTGATTGGCAGCCCGAATTACAAGTTCAGCTACTATGTGGTGGGCTTTCTCTTTTTCGTGGGAGCGCTGATAGGAAGAGGCGTTTGCGGATACCTCTGCCCCTTTGGGCTGGTACAGGATTTGCTGCATAAGATTCCCTTTGTGAAGAAGATAGAGACCTTTAAGTGGGACAAGCCTTTACGAAAAGCAAAATATCTTATCTTACTTATCTTCGTCATTCTCCTTCCTCTGTTTTTGGTGGATATTATAGGACAGGGAGCACCGTATTTTTGTAAACTGATTTGTCCGGTGGGAATGCTGGAGGGAGGGATTCCTCTGGTGTGGATGAACACCAGTATGCGGGGAGCCGTAGGATTTCTCTATGCATGGAAGGGCTTGATTTTGCTTCTTACCATCCTCCTTTCTATAATCATTTACCGCCCCTTCTGTAAGTATATCTGTCCCTTGGGCGCGATTTATTCTCTCTTTAATTCCGTGTCCTTTTTCCGTTATACTTTGGACCATCAGAAGTGTATTCACTGCGGAAGATGTAAGGCGGTTTGCGAGATGCAATGTGATCCGGTACAAAACTGCAATGATTTGGAGTGTATCCGTTGCGGAAAATGTAAAAATGCCTGCCCGGTGGATGCCATTGCCTGCGGGGTAACCAATGTGGACGTACCCGAAGAAGTAAAGGCGAAGGCCTAGGGACGAAACTTAATCCATGGATTCGAAGAGGAATAGTGGGGGGCAATATGTTCGTTTTAGAATTAAATCAGGAAGGCCTTGGGACGGAAATCGGCTTATTCCAAACGCTGGAAGAGGGAAGAGCCTTTATTTCCCAAGTGGAAGGCTATCAATATAAGGAAGAAGAGGGATTTGTCTATGAAATGCTGGACATTCGGAAGCTTCCGGAGTATATGGAGCTTCAGTACAACGGACATCTTGTTCCTCTTACGAAATTTATGTTTACCGGAGAAGGGGAGATAGACATTTTCTGGAAAGAGCTACCGGACTTAAGTACCCCCGGAAAGGGCATGGTGGAGGGTTCCACCAGAGTGGATGCCTATCTTATTCCCAATGATGAAGTGAAGGACTATATTGCAAGACGGGAAAGTCAGTACCGAAAAGCCAAAGCATTTTTAGAAGCAAAGGGCTATGAGGCGGAGAGAGCCTACTTCGGTTCGGAAGACGGGGAAGCGGTGCTCTATAGAAAAAAAGGGAGTGAAGACTGGCATTTTCTTACCCACATGGACCCCGGATTTAATGAGGAAGAGGATTTCCAAAGCCTTTTGGAGTAGGAGGAAATCTTCGAAAAGGCAGAAGAAAGCTCCACGTAAATTGCGCTATGTGGAACTGTGCGTTTGTAGCTTTGTTGAACTGCGTATATTTCTTGCACTTTTCCCCTTTAAGCTTTATAATCAAGAAACGCTCTATGATTAGGAGCTTTTTTTGTGGAAAAATTTAGAGCGAGACGAAAAAATTTGAGGTTTAAAATGAATGAAGTATTCGTCATGAAAGGGGGCAATCCCCTTCGTGGAGAGGTAGTCATCAGCGGGGCAAAGAATGCAGCACTGGGTATTGTGGCAGGAGCCCTTCTTACCGACGAAGAAGTAATTATAGAGAATCTTCCCGATGTTCGAGATATAAATGTTATGCTGGAGGCTTTAAAGGCCATCGGAGCGAAGGTGCACCGCATAGAAAGTCATGTGGTGTCTATTCAGGCGGATCAGTTGTCTATGAAAAGCGTAGATGACGATGCGATTCGCCGTATTCGTGCGTCTTATTATTTTATCGGGGCACTTCTGGGAAAATACCACCAGGCCAAGGTGGCCTTACCCGGCGGCTGTGCCATCGGGGAAAGACCCATTGACCAGCATATTAAAGGCTTTACCGCCTTGGGAGCCGAGGTGGAAATTTCGGATGGCTATTTTGTAGCGAAGGCGGAGGAACTTGTAGGACAGCATATCTATCTGGATGTGGTGTCCGTAGGGGCAACCATTAACCTGATGCTGGCTGCGGTTTTGGCGGATGGCCAGACGATTATTGAAAATGTGGCCAAGGAGCCTCATATTGTAGACGTAGCCAATTTCTTGAACAGCATGGGGGCGAATATTCGCGGAGCCGGAACGGATACCATCCGTATTCGAGGGGTGGAGCGTTTGCATGGCACCACTTACGGGGTAATTCCGGATCAGATTGAAGCCGGTACCTTTATGTGTGCAGCAGCCGTTACCCGAGGAAATATTTTGATTAAAAATATCATTCCCAAGCACATGGAATCCATTGCCGCCAAGCTTCGGGATATGGGAAATACCGTCTATGAAGGAGACGAGGAAATTCAGGTCATCGGAGGAGAAAAGCAGAGGGGCACTAAGATTAAGACCCTTCCCTACCCGGGATTTCCTACGGATATGCAACCCCAGATTGCGGTTACTCTGGCATTGTCAGAGGGTAAATCCACCGTTACCGAGTCGATTTTTGAAAATCGTTTCTTATATGTAGAGGAATTAAAGAAAATGGGGGCGGATATCACTGTAGAAGATAGAGTGGCAACCATTTTGGGAAAAGAAAAATTACAGGGAGCAACCCTACATGCCTTGGATTTACGTGCCGGAGCCGCTCTGGTTCTGGCCGGCCTTGCCGCAGAAGGAATCACTGTGCTGGAAGACATAGGATATATTAGAAGAGGCTATGAGTTCTTCGAAAAGAAGCTGATGAACTTAGGAGCCAAAATCATTTTAGCGAAAACGGAAGAAGAAGTGGAAGCCTTCCGAAGAGAAGCATAATTACAGGAGTCGGTAAAGACAGAATGGTATCCATACAGCTTTTCTAGCATAAATAGCATTGGATAAGGGTAATGTGAGCCCCCGGGTTCTTAGCTTTTGTTTTATAAAAGCTTAGAACCCCTGGGAGGCGAGCTTAGCGAGAGCGTGCCCGCATCCAATGCTATTTATGCTAGGAAGCGTAGATATTTCTATGTCTTTACCGCCTCCTGTTATTTTTATGCTTTTTTGGAAGAATTAGCTCTCTTCGGAAGATTTACTTCTCTTTGGAGAACTTGCTTTTTGTAAGGAAGACTTCTGTAAAGGTTTTGTAGGAAATCCGGGAGGGAAAAGAAAAAAGTTCTACGCCGGATTATGCTATAGTAAGGGCAAAAAGAAAAATAGGAGAAGAGAGACGATGGAGAGAAATTTTACAAACATGATACCGCTCGCGCCATTAGCGATACTCGGTAAGAATAAAAATACTAGGAATAGCCTGGGAGGAAGCCTGCTACAAAGCTTGGCTTTTCTGCTTTTTACACTTCTTTTTTCCCTGAGCTTTCTTGCAGGGAATTCCGCCTATGCTTCAAACATTGCGGGACCCGGTGTGAAAAGCCTTTCCTCTCAAAAAGAGTTAAGGGCGGTTTGGTTTTCTTATCTGGACTGGATGAATATGCCGAAGGAAGAGCAGGCCTTTCGGGCAGAGGCGGCCAAGGTCATGGACAATTTGCAGAAGAACGGTTTTCAGACCCTCTTCCTCCATGTGCACAGCCATTCCGACAGCTACGGGAAGAAAATGACGGTTTTCCCCTATTCCAAATTTATGCCGGGAAATGGCAGTTTTGACCCCTTGGAGATTATGATTTCCGAGGCAAAGAAAAAGGGCATTTCCGTCCATGCCTGGTTTAATCCCTACCGTGTCAGCAGTTCCATGTCCAAGTGGGAAAATATTCCTGAAGACAGCATTGTGAAAAAATGGAGCAGAACCTCCGGAGAAGAAAGAAATGTGCTTCTTCATGAGGGGCAGTATTACATTAACCCCTCCAGGGCGGCAGGAAGAGAGGCACTTCTGGCTTCCATTAAAGAGCTTTTGGATAACTATGCCGTGGACGGCATTCATTTTGACGATTATTTCTATCCCAGAGTTTCCTTGACAGAAGAGGGCAAACGTTTTGATGAGCCGGAGTATGAGGAGGCGAAAAGACAGGGAGAGACAGGGAGCTTGACAGAATACCGGAGAAATCAGGTTTCTTTATTGTTAAAGCAGGTACATAGCCTGTGTAAAGAAAGAGGAGTGGTCTTCGGTGTAAGCCCGGTGCCAAACCTGCAAAGCCTTCGCTCTTCAGTGGCGTATTTCCTGGATGTGGACAAAATTATGGCATCCAAGGACTATATTGATTACATCATGCCCCAGATGTATCACGGCTTTAGGGCGAAAAATGGAAAAGGGCAGGAAGCTCCCCATGCCTATATGCGAAGCCTTGGAGACTGGGTGAACTTAACAAAATCCACTGGAAATCAGGTGGAACTCATGCTAGGCTTAGGACTGTACCGAGCAGGAAGCACCGTTTGGGACGGAAATCCTGTATCGGAGTGGTTTACGGAAAGTGATATTTTAAAAAGACAGGTGGAAGAAGCCAGAAAGACAGGCATTGTAAAAGGCTATGCAGTTTTTGCTTATCAGAATCTTTTAGAGGAAAGAGCCCAAAGAGAGCTTGGTAATCTGAGAAGCGTATTTCAAAACTAGTATCTGGAATACTGTAGGATTTTACAAGAGTATGAAAGTCAGGCAAAAGTCAGTCCTGTTTGTTTTTGAGCTTCAGGATAGCAATATCCACATCTGAATTATCACATGGAAAGTAAAAGCAAAGTTAAGTCACTGTTTTGTAGGATAAAGGAAATGTCAAAAGGGGAGGAATGAAAATGAAGATTGCAATGGGAAACGATCATGCCGCAGTAGAGATGAAGATGGAGCTTAAGGCATATCTGGAGGAGCAGGGAATCGAGATTATCAATGTGGGAACTGATACTTCGGAACGCTATGATTATCCCTTGGCAGGCTATCAGGTAGCCAAGCTTGTGCAGGAGGGAAAGGCAGACTTCGGCATCGCTATTTGCGGAACGGGAGTAGGCATTTCCTTAGCAGCCAATAAAGTCCCCGGCATTCGGGCATTCCCCTGCTCAGAGCCCTATTCTGCAGCCATGGGCAGAAGACACAACAATGCCAATGTACTCTGCCTTGGTGCCAGAGTAGTAGGTGTTGAGCTTGCAAAGATGATTGTGGACAGCTTCCTTTTAGCAGAATTTGAAGGGGGAAGACACGCAGATAGAGTAGCCCTGATTTCCGAAATCGAAGAGGATGCAGAAGGGTTCAAAAAGAGGATGTAGGAGTATATTTAGCTTCTTTTTCCTACAGTATAGGTCTTAAACCGGGGCACGCTCTCGCTAACTTCGCCTCGTAGGGGTTCTAAGCTTTTACAAGACAAAAGCCAAGAACCCACGGGCTCAGATTGCCCCGTATTTCAGACCTATACTGCAGGAAAAGCTATATATCCTGCATCCTCTTTTTTATACTTTTTGATCAATCCCTTCAATTTGTACCTGTTCTTGCAGATACTCCTGGATGATTTTTGGATCAAAGGATTGACGAGGGCTCCAGTTTGTATCAACAGACTTTATTTTCTGTTCAATTTTGGAAACTTCATCCTTACCGATTTGATCTATCGTGTACATAATGGCTCTTCTTTCCGGGCCGCTTTGTGACTTAGCATAATCTCTAAACTTTTTACTATAGCTTTCAGCGTCGGCAGAATTCACAAATCCTTGATTCTTTAAGAAGGCATCACGGATTTCTTTTCTTGCCAAAGCTTCAATATCCTTACTTACAGGAATAATATACTCTTTTCCTGCACCGGGATAATCCGGACTCATCCAAGGGTCACCTCCTGCGGCAATAAGATTACGGAAGTGTCTCTCTTCTTGGCTTAAACTTCTCCATTCTTTTTCTTCAGGAGATAGATTTTGGTTTTTTTGGGACTGAGGATCAAAATCCTGTTTTGCTATGGCGTATTTTGCCATATTGCTAACGGTCATACTCATCATAGTACCTCTTCCTTTATTTTCTATGAGTAATATCGACCATATATATATATTAACTTGAAACAGCGGTGCAAAACCCGCCTTACCCCAGTCCTGCCTTCTTCATATGCTGTAAAAAGCTTTCCTTATCTCTGGTCATAATCAGCTCTTCCGGAAAATGAATCTTCTCCAGCAGGGATTCCACCTTTTGATATTCTCCAATTTTTAAAGCAATATGGGCATCACTGGAAACGGAGATGGGTACTCCCAGTTCCGCACAGCGTACTGCAATGGCTTCGCAACGCTTTTTGGTTTCGCTTCCTTCATCCATGGAATGCTCATTAATCTCAATCAGAACATTCTGTTCCTTTGCGGCAAGAAGCACCGGATCGATTTCAAAGGGGAGTCCGGAACGACCGATATGCCCAAGAATCAGAATTTTTGGGTGCTTCATGGCTTCCAGATAAAGCTTGGTGCAAGCTAGAGCGCTTTCTCCCTTGGCAAAGCTGTTTCGGTGGACAGAGGCAATACAATAGTCCATTTTCTTGCAGACACGCTCATAGAGAGACATTTTCTTCCCGTCACTGTAAAAATCTCCGTCAATATTTTTCCAAATGGGAATATCAAAACCGAAAAGGTTTCCCTCCATATCCACAATATCCACTTCACAGCCCTGCAAAACCCGAACGCCATGAATTTCCTTGGGCCAGGTGTGGCTTACCATCAAATATTGGTAGTGACGGACATTTTCATAATCCGGATAGAGCATGGCGGAAAAATGATCCGTAGAGCCAAGAAGCTCCAATCCCGCTTCCTTCGCCGCGGCAACATTTTCCAAAATCGTGGAGTAAGCATGGCGGGAATAAATAGTATGGGTATGAACATCACATTTCAATTTCATAAAATACTTTTCCCCTTTCTATCATTACAGATCCAAAGTGATTTCCACAGGACAATGGTCGGAGCCCATCACTTCTTGATGGATAGAAGCGGAAAGGAGCTTCTTTTCCAATTGCTTGGAAACCACAAAATAGTCGATTCTCCAACCTACATTTCTTTCTCTGGCCTTGGTACGGTAGCTCCACCAACTGTATTCCTCTTCCTTGTCCGGATAGAAATGGCGGAAGGAATCCAGATAGCCGGAGTCCAGCACTCTGGAAAACTTCGCTCTTTCCTCGTCGGAAAAGCCCGCACTCATGTGGTTAGTGTCCGGATTTTTCAGATCGATTTCCTCATGGGCAACATTTAAGTCACCGCAATAAATTACCGGCTTTTTCTTTTCCAAAGATAAGATGTAATTCAGGAAGGCATCCTCAAACTCCATTCTGTAGGGAAGACGCTTCAGCTCCCCCTGAGAGTTGGGTACATAGACGGTAATCAGATAAAACTCCGGATATTCCAGCGTAATCACACGCCCTTCCTGGTCATGCTCTTCCACGCCGATACCGTACTGTACGGACAGCGGCTCTTCCTTTGTGAAAATGGCGGTGCCGGAGTAGCCCTTCTTCACCGCATAATTCCAGTATTGAAAATAACCCGGCAGCTCCAGGTCAATCTGTCCCTCCTGCAATTTGGTTTCCTGCAAACAAAAGATGTCCGCATCCAAACGCTTAAAATCCTCCATAAAATTTTTTCCCATAACGGCTCTAAGCCCATTTACATTCCAGGAAATCAGTTTTTTCATAAATATCCTTTCTACTCAATTCATTATTCTAAAGAAAAATTATTTTTCGTTTAGCCCTTGCGTGAGCCCTCAGCACAGAACGCAAGCTTGTATTCTTTTTTGGCATGAGAATAGTGTAACAGACATTGCAAAGCCTGCAAGGGCTTTCGGGAAATTTCCGGAAGACAAGTTCTTAAAATTTTAAGAACTTTTTGCAAATGCAGGAGGAAAAGGCTATACTGTTTTCAAATCCCAAAGGAAAGGAAAGTAGTATGGCATCACAGAATTTAGAAGAAGTAGCGCAGTACCTGAAGAAGATGAAATTTCGAAAGGCCTTTTTCGGCTTTAAGCCTGCCTCTGTTTGGAAGAAATTAGAGGATTTGGACGGAGAATACCGTTCCGCCATTCAGGTGATGGAAATCGGCTACAAAGCCAGAATTCAGGAAAGAGACGAAAAAATTGCCGCTTTGGAAGAAGAGCTGGCAAAGCTAAAGGGATAGGATATGGCAAAGAAGAAAAAAGAAGTAGAGAAAAAAGCAGTCCTTCCTTTGGATGTGATTCGAAAAAAGAGAACTTATTACCGGCAAATGGGAGACATTCGTTCCTTCTTCTCCCATCTGCTTTTGATGGGTGCCTTGATTTATGTGATGTTCTTCGTCATTTTCGGAATCGCTCCGGTGAAAAATGACGATATGAAGCCAAAGCTCAGTGCAGGAGACCTGATGCTATACTACCGTCTGGAAAATAAATTTTTCCCCTCCGATGTTCTGGTATATCATAAAGACGGGAAGCAGTTTGTGGGAAGAATCATCGGCATGCCGGGAGACGAGATTGAAATTCCGGATGAAGGCGGCTTAAAAATCAATGGAAATATGCAGGTAGAGGACGGTATTTTCTATTCCACTCAGCCCTATGACACGGAGGCGGTGAAATATCCCATTAAGCTGAAGGAGGGAGAATACTTTATGATGTCGGACATGCGTTCCGGAGCGAAGGATAGCCGACTCTTCGGCCCGGTTAAAAAAGATGAGATCAAGGGTAAGGTCATTACCATTTTGAGAAGATCCTCCTTATAATGCTCCATAGCAAGAATAAATTCAGAGAGCTGTTTCGTTTTTTCGAAAGGCTCTCTTTTTTTTAATTTAAAAGAGAGCTTGCGAAGAGAAGGCCTACCGAAAACAAATAGCAGAGCGAATGAAGCCATATAGGCCTGTATCAGGGTAATCTGAGCCCGTCAGTACTTACTGAAAGCGAGTAAAGCGAAGCTTGAAGTTAGTGCTGTAAGGACAGACTTTTCATCAGAAAAGTCGTCCTGATACAGACCAACTTCCGAAGGAAGTTGCTTTGCAAAGCAAAGTGAGCAGTGGTTAACATAAACCACTGCTCAGTCAAGGCGAAGTTAGCGGGAGCGTGCCCTGATACAGGCCTATATGGCTTCAGAGCGGCTCCTTTGAATTTTTAAGTCCTTCTCTTCACAAAAATGTATTTAGAAAAAAACAAAACAGCTCTCCGCAAAAACTTATTTTTTATGAAAATATTGCGATATACATATTGTAAATTAATAAAATAGAGTAGAACAGGAATCGCAGGAAGGAGCTTCCGGCGGTGCAGAGAGACAGGGATGTTTTTCATGCCACATTCCTAAGGAGGACGAAATGAAGTTGCAGTATGTGGGAAATAGTTTTTCAGAGGGTTTGACAGACGGAAAAATTTATGAGGGAAAGGATGTCAATATCTTTTGCGTTGCTGTGATGGATGATACGGGAATGGAACGGATTTATTCCAGACTGGCTCCCGGACCTTTTGCCTGTAAGTCAGAGGGCAGATGGGATATTATATAAAAAGACTTTTAATGAAAAAAACGAAAAATAGAGTAGAGGGAGGATAAGGTAAACAGCTTATCCTCTTTTTACGTTTCTCCAAAGAAATTCGCTTGCTTACCCCGGAAATAGAGCCTTTTCTCAGCGGTTTTTAGACAAATCTTACGATTTAAGGAAAGAAGTATCAAAAAGCGCGAATTCTTTGTGAAAAATGATATTCTTCCTTGAAGAAAGCTGTCTTTCTAGGTATACTACAGAAGAAAATTGCAGGAGGCAAGGAGGGAAATATGGCGGAGCGTGAAAACAGTGTTTGGGGAAAGATTCGCGTACAATTAGGGGATGTGCAGAACTACCTCTTGAACGGACAATATAAAGAAGCGGTAATTATGGACAAGGAGATTTTGGCCAGTCTGGTACGGATGCAGATTGATCAGGCTTTGATGGTCTCCAGCAATTTAGAGAGCGATATTAATCAGCTTTTTGAAGGCGGTATTATTTCTGCCAAGTCCAGAGATACCTATCACGGAATTCGAGCATTTGGAGAGCTGGCAGAGCTTGGCAATGAATCCACTGCCCAGGATGCCAATGACTCCTTCTCCATGTTAAGAGATGCCTTATCGGAGTATGTGGAAGAGGGACCGGGAAGAAATGAAGGAATACAGGGAGAGGATTCTCTTGCCGCTACATCTTCTTCCGCAGCCTATAGAGATGAGCTGGGAGAGGAGAATATGATTTCCAGTTCCAGCTTAAGAAGAGAAACAGCAAGACAGGCAGGACTGGCTTCCCGTATTGATGCGGAGAATTACGGAGCGGAGGCGCCCAGACTTACCACCGAAGGATATTCCTCCAGAATTCGGGAAATCGAAAGGGAAGAGCGGGAAGAAGAACTGGGAGCAGGAATTCCCGTTCGGAGAAGTACCGCCGGAAAGGGAAGAACCGGAGCGGGAACAGATAGAGCAAGACGTTTACAAAAGAGCGTAGGCTCAAGCAGTTCTGTGAAGAGAAGAAGCGGAAGAACTACAGGAACAGCAGGCAGAAGACAGAGAAGTACGGCAAATAGAAATCCGGGAACAGAGTGGGATTTGTACAGCATTTTACGAATTGCCCTTCCGGTGGCAATTGCTATTATTGTGATTATTCTGGTAAAGGTGCTTTTCTTCTCCGCAAAGAAGCATAGCGTAGTGGAAACTACAGCGGCGGTAACAGAGACCTCTGCAACAGTGGAAAGCACGGAGGAAACTACCGTGGAGGAGACAACGGCGACACCGAAGCGTTATTTCACCACCACAGGAGTAAGAATCAGAACAAAACCCAGTACAACGGATTCTGAAGTATTAACCGTATTGGACGAAGGAACGGAGCTGCAATACAAGGCAGATTACAATGACGAGTGGTTAGAAATCACCTATAACGGACAGGATGCCTATATTTCCAAGCAGTATGTACGTACCGAGGAAGTAAGCACTACCCAAAGCGCTACAGGAAACAATACCACAGCTACTACGGCAGCTAATTCTTCCGGTACAAGCACAAACTCTACAACAAAATCCACTACGGAGAGCCGTGCAGCGGCAGCTACCACGGCGCAGCAGGCCAATGGCGGTGCTACTACATTAACCGTTTCCCCATAATCCATAAATGAGCACCCCTTACTTTGCGAAGGATGCACATGCAGAGATAGAATCTCTCATCCCCTTTTTGGGATGGGAGATTTTTTGTTATTGCAAAAACGAAGAACTTTGTATATTACATTTTGATATTAGCTCCCAGTATCAGTGAAGAATCACAGTCTTCAACATCAAAATGATGGAAAGAAAGTCTATCTTGATAAAATACCTCTATATGATTATAATTATATTCATAATTATATAGATACTAAACTTCAGATACAAGTTACAAAAATAAGGAGGTATGGTTATGG